>SXHM01000244.1 GCA_005773695.1 Bacteroidota bacterium | reverse complement strand
ACTTTTCAGTTTGGAGCATTTGCTCAAACAGGAGCTACTACAACTTCTGCCGCACCAAAAGTTGGCATTGGAATGGGCGACATAGCTCCCGAACTTAAATTCAAAAACCCTGAAGGTGTTGAAGTTTCTCTCTCATCATTGAAAGGCAAAGTTGTGCTGATTGACTTTTGGGCTTCATGGTGCCGCCCTTGTAGAATGGAGAATCCGAATGTAGTTGCAGCTTACAACAAATACAAAGACTCTAATTTCACCCGTGGAAAAGGGTTTACTGTTTTTGGTGTTTCACTTGACCAGAATGCACAAGCATGGAAAAACGGAATCGCTCAGGATGGCCTGATCTGGGATACACATGTAAGCGACTTGGCTGGGTGGAATTCTGCTGCTGCTGCTGCTTATGGTGTACGTGGCATTCCTACCAATTGGCTTATTGATGGCAAAGGAATTATTATCGGACAGAACCTTCGCGGACCTGCATTAGAACAGGCAATTCAGCAATATTTAGTTCAGTAGTAACTTATATATTTATAATAAAGAAAGACCCAAGCTAAATGCTTGGGTCTTTCTTTATTTAGAAAACCTTTCAAACGCTTCTTTTTCTACTTGTTCCCTGTGGTCGGGATGAGCAATTTTAATTAGTTCGTGCATACGCTGTTTCAGATTCTTTCCAAATAAATAAGCTATTCCATATTCCGTTACCACATAATGCACATGAGCACGAGTTGTAACTACACCGGCACCCTGCTTCAAAAAAGGCACAATCTTAGACTGACCTTTTGAAGTAACTGAAGACATTGCAATAATTGGTTTCCCACCTTCAGATAGAGCTGCCCCGCGGATAAAATCCATTTGTCCGCCTACACCGGAATAAAGCATGGTACCTATTGAATCGGCACAAACCTGGCCGGTTAAATCAATTTCAATGGCGCTGTTAATTGCAACAACTCCTGGATTGGTTCTGATAATACTTCCATCGTTTACATAACCTGCTTCCAGAAAAGCAAACTGCGGATTATCGTCAACAAAATCATAAAGCTGTCGGGTTCCTATTGCAAAGGAAGTTGCAACTTTTCCACGATGCTTTCTTTTAAATTTATTGGTGATTGCACCTTTCTGCATCAGGTGCATTACACCATCTGAAAACATTTCGGTGTGCACACCAAGATCTTTGTGGTTTCCTAAACATTCCAAAACTGCATCGGGAATTGTTCCAATGCCCATTTGCAAAGTGGCACGATCGTCAATTAATGATGCTACATTTTTGCCAATTATACGTTCACAATCATTAACCTGTTTACCATAATCCACTTGAGGTAGTGGTTCATTTACTTCAACAAGCGTATCAATTTCACTGATGTGAATAAGTCCGTCTCCATGTGTACGAGGCATTTGCGTATTAACCTGTGCAATCACATGCTTTGCATGTTTTACTGCAGCTCGGGTTATATCAACCGAAACTCCAAGCGAACAAAAACCATGCTTATCTGGCTGTGAGACATGGATAAGTGCCACATCAAGCGGCAGAATATTCTTTTCAAACAGCAAATGAATTTCGCTCAAAAAAACCGGAATATAATCACCATTTACACCATTCACATTTTGACGGATGGGAGCGGAAACAAAAAGTGCATTGAAGTAAAAACTCTTTTTATATTCAGGTTTATTTAAACCTATATCACCTAACAAACTGAGGCAAACCAATTCAACATTTTTTAATTCGTTTGCTCTGTTTTCCAGAGCTTGTAATAAATGTGAAGGTGTAGCAGCACTTCCCTGAACAAAAACCCGCTGACCTGATTGAATTATTGTTACTGCCTCCTCTGCGTTTACTGTACTTGTTTTCATTAAAAAGGGGTTACTAATCCGCGCCAAATATACTTAGCAGATTAAGTTATTCTTCGGCTTGGTTTGTTAATTTTGCGCCCTCGTAAAAATGGCCCGCTGACAAATTGTCTTAAAACATGCAATGGCAGGCTATTTGAATGGGGCGATTGCACAATTTTAATGCGAAAAATAAGATGACAACAGAAGAAAACAAGACAGAGATTCAGGAAAATGTACCTCATGAAACAGGAACTGAAAGCAGTGAGACCTCGGAACTGGAAAATATGAAGCCGATTACAGAGGCGATTGAAAATATAGAGAAACAACTCAACGCCAAAGTGGAAGAGTTAAATGATAAATATATTCGTCTTTATTCGGAGTTTGATAATTACCGTAAACGCACACAAAAAGAGAAAATAGAACTTCACAAAACTGCAGGAGAAGATATTTTCAAAACACTGCTTCCCGTTTTAGATGATTTTGAACGTGCCATGAATGCTATGAATGAAGCAAAAGATATAACTGCCGTTAAAGAAGGTGTGGAATTAATTTTCAATAAACTGAAAACCGGTTTGCAGCAAAAAGGTCTGGCAGCAATGGAAAGCAAAGGACTCGCTTTTGATGCTGATATTCACGAGGCAATAACCAATATTCCTGCTCCCAGCGAAGAGCTAATAGGAAAAGTTGTGGAAGAACTTGAAAAAGGGTATTCACTGAATGGCAAGGTTATTAGGTTTGCAAAAGTTATTGTAGGAAATTAAATTGTCACCCTGAGCGAAGTCAAAGGGTTTAAATGAAATTATGGCTAAAAAAGATTTTTACGAAATACTAGGTGTGCCGCGCAATGCTGATGAGGCTGAACTAAAAAAAGCTTACCGTAAAATGGCGCTCAAATATCACCCAGACAAAAATCCGGGAGATAAAGCATCTGAAGACAAATTCAAGGAAGCTGCAGAGGCTTATGAAATTTTAAGCGACAAAGATAAACGTGCCCGTTACGATCAGTTTGGTCATGCAGGAATGGGCAATGGAGGTGGAGGAGGCGGTGGCTTTAGTGGAGGTGGAATGAATATGGAAGATATTTTCAGCCAGTTTGGTGATATTTTCGGAAGTGGTAGTTTTGGCGGTGGGTTCGGAAGGGGCTCAGGGGGTGGTGGAAGAAGAGTAAACCGCGGAACCAATCTTCGTGTAAAGGTGAAACTTAACCTGGAAGAAATTGCAAATGGAGCTCAGAAAAAAATAAAAGTTAACAAATATATTTCTTGCACAAGTTGCAAAGGCACAGGAGCAGAATCAGCATCAGGTTTTTCAAATTGTTCCAGCTGTCACGGCTCAGGTCAAGTTACTCGAGTAACTGATACTATTCTGGGAAGAATGCAAACAACTTCAACCTGTCCGCATTGTGGTGGAGAAGGTAAAACCATAAAAAACAAATGCAATACTTGTTT
>SXHM01000243.1 GCA_005773695.1 Bacteroidota bacterium | reverse complement strand
TCTGCATTTACTATTGCAAAAGCACTTGAAGGAAGTCCGGTAAATAAATCCTGTTTAGCTTTCAGGTAATTGTCAAAAGTTTTGTGGTAGTCTAAATGGTCGTGAGTAATGTTCGTGAAAACCGCTCCTGCAAAGCGTAATCCCGATATTCTATTCTGATCAATTGCATGAGAACTTACTTCCATGAAACAGTATTTACAATCTGCTTCCACCATTTGGCTCAACAAACTGTTTAGGTTTATAGCATCTGGAGTTGTATGAGTTGCCGCCAGACTAACGGTGTTGATTCTGTTTACCACCGTTGAAAGTAAACCTGCTTTAAACCCGAAATTCTGATATAAACGGTAAAGCAAAGTGGCAACTGTTGTATTTCCGTTTGTTCCGGTAACACCCACCAGTTTTAATTTTTCAGAAGGGTTATCGTAAAAATTAGATGCAATAATCCCAAGTGCATAAGAAGAATTTTTAACCTTTACATAGGTTACTTTTTTATCTCTTTCTTCAGGAACTGTTTCACAAACAATAGCAATTGATCCATTTTCAACAGCTTGTTTAATGAATAGATGTCCGTCAATATTGCTGCCCTTTACTGCTACAAAAAGTGAATAATTTTTCACCTGGCGCGAGTCGGTAGTCAACATTGTGATAGCGATGTTTGTTGAGCCTGAAACATCTTCCAGTCCTGCTTTATACAATATGTCTTTAAGCAACTTCATTATGAAAGCTTCAATATTATTTCCCGTGGTGTTGTAATTTGTGTTCCTGCGTTAATACTTTGTTGAACAACTGTTCCGCGGCCTTCTATTTTTACACTTAAACCTAAATTTTCAAGAATGTAAATAGCATCGCGAGCACCCATGCCTACCACCTTTGGAACAATTCCTTTTGTTTCTGCACTTTCTTTCAGTTCAATCTTGTTGCCTTTACTTTCAGGAGTGACCCAGCGCGATGTGTTTAGTGTGTCGGTGTTGAGCGGAACATTTAACGTCTGAAGTGAGGCAACCAGATCGTTCTTGTTTCCGCGCAGTGAGTATGGAATTTTATTTTCGGCAAGAATTTCTTTTGCTTCTAATTCCTTATGAATATCAAGGCGGCTTGAATAAACCTTATCAGCGATTTCTTTAAATATAGGACCTGCAACAAGGTTTCCGTAATACACGGAATTGGAAGGTGCATTCACTACTACAATGCACGAATACTTCGGATTATCAGCCGGAAAATATCCTACAAATGATGCCTGATAAGTTATTTTCTGCCCTTTGTAAATACCTTCTTTTGCAATTTGTGCTGTTCCTGTTTTGCCTGCAATTTTAAAATCGGCATGTTTCAGGTTTTTTGCAGTTCCGCTGTCCACTACACTTTCCATCATTCTTTTTACTTTATCAATTGTTTCCTGCGAACATATTTTAGGATTGATTATTTGTGTTTCAATTTTTTTCACAACTATTCCGTTTTTTGTAATCTCTTTTACAAATTTTGGCCTTACCATTTTTCCGTTGTTCGCAACAGCATTGTAGAACGTCAGAATTTGCATGGGTGTCATCAGTAATTCATAGCCAATAGACATCCATGGCAATGAAACTCCGCTCCAGTCTTTGTCTTTAGGGTTTTTTATTTTGGGTTTTCCTTCTCCGGGAATTTCAAAATCCAACTTATTTTGAAGATTCATTGCATAAATTCTGTCAATAAAATTTTGCGGATTTTTGGAATAATATTTATCCACCATTCGTGAAATACCAATGTTAGATGAGACTTCAAACGATTCATGAAGCGTGATCTTTCCATGACCACCTTTATCGTGATTGGAATCTTTCATCGGTTGTCCGTAGAAATAAATCACTCCTTTTTCGGTATCAACAATTTCACTTGGAGAAGCACCGTCTTCAAGCAATGCTATAACTGAAGCGAGTTTAAAGGTTGAACCCGGCTCCGTTGCCTCACCTATTGCATAATTGTAATACTCACCATATTCATCTGAGTTCTTGCTTTTACTAAGATTTGCTATAGCGCGGATTTCACCGGTTTCCACTTCCATTAAAATGGTGCAACCGTGGTCGGCACCATGTAATTGCAATTGAGTAAGAAGTGCGTGTTCCGCCACATCCTGAATGTTAATGTCAATGGTGGTAAACAAATCCATTCCATCCTGTGGTTCAATTTCATTATCATCGTTAAGTGGTTTCCAAACACCACCAGCAATTTTTTGCATCAGTCTTTTACCGCCAACTCCGGTGAGGTAACTGTTGTAAGCGCCTTCCAGACCGATAGGTTGAATTCCGGGTCTTTCATAGCCTATAGTTCGTGCGGCAAGCTCACGGAAAGGCCTGGAGCGCTTACTTTGCTGAAGTGTAATTAATCCGCCTTTGTATTTTCCGTTTTTGAAAATGGGGAACTTCTTCATTTTCTGAAGTTCAACATAGCTCACATTTTTACGAATTAGAAAATAGCGCTCTTTATTTCTTCTGGCTTCTTTCAGCTCGGTTTTGTATTGCAGTTTAGATTTATCACCGAAAAGATTGGCAAGGTTAAGCGCAAGTGAATCAAGATTTTCGTTAAAAATTTTATCGGTAATAGGATTGGCACAAACATCCATACGCACTTCGTATATTGGAAATGAAGTAGCTAACAAACTACCATCCGTTGCAAAAATGTTCCCACGTGCAGCTTCAATTTCGCGATATTCTGTAGTGAGTGCTTCAGCTTTTGCTCTCCATTTTTCGCCCTGAATAAATTGCACGTTTACAACCTGAGCGATAATAGCAATGCCGAATACGCACATCATTGCATACAAAAGATACACACGCCACAATATGTCTTTCTTTGTTTCCACAGATTATTTAGTATTCAACTCTTCGTTTGCAACCACAATCTTTTTTGGCGGAACAACCGATTCTTTTAAACCTGTTTCCGCTATTGCTTTTGCCACTTCACTTTGTTTTGATTTAAACATCAACTCTGATTTTGTGCTGATGTATTCAGATCGCAATTCTTTCAACTCGTTGCTGATTGCATTCATTTTGAAAACATTTTTTTCAGAGTAGTAGCGAATTGAGATGTAAAAAATACCAATCAGAGAAATGAATAGAAGAAATGGCAGCATTTCAACTACGTTCTCCTTTGCCATAAAACTTCCGTCAAGAAAACGCATAACCTTTTTTGCAGTAGGTGCATTTGCCGTTGCGTTATCCTTATTTTCAGAAACTGCCTCAGTAGAAATTTCTATATCTTCTTTCACCTTATTCATTATGCGGCTTCTCTTTTCATAGGTTTTACTCGTTCCGCTATTCTCAATACAGCGCTACGTGAGCGAGAGTTCTCAGCTAATTCTTTTTCTGATGCAGTTATAGGTTTTGAGTTCACGGCACGAAATGGTAATTGCTGATTCCCGAAAAAATCTTTTTCCAGTTCGCCTTCTGTGTTTCCTTTTTTAATTAATTTTTTTACCAACCCGTCTTCCAATGAGTGGTAGGATAGTACCACTAGACGACCGCCTTCACGAATAATATCGGTGCATTGTGAGAGAAACTCTTCCAGTGCTTCTGTTTCTTTGTTTACCTCAATGCGCAGTGCCTGATAAATTTTTGCGAGAAACTTATTTTCTTTTCCACGCGGGGCTAAAGGCATTACCAGATTTTTAAGGTCTTCGGTAGTTTTTATTTCTTTTTGTGCTCGTATTTCTTCTATGGTTTTTGATAATTTCCAGGCTTCTTTCAAATCACCATATTCTGCAAATACTTTTTTAAGTTGATCGGGTGAATATGTGTTCAGGATAGAAGCTGCAGTTATTGGAGAGGTAGTATCCATGCGCATATCCAATGGACCGTCAAAGCGGGTTGAAAAACCCCTTTCAGGTGTATCAAACTGGTGGGACGAAACCCCGAGGTCGGCAAGGATGCCATCCACAGGAAGGGCTTTATGGTATTTTAAAAAATTTCTGGCGAACCTGAAATTTTGTCTTATCAGCATAAATCGGTTATCATTTATGTTGTTAGCGGCTGCGTCCGCATCCTGGTCAAATGCGTAGAGTTTGCCTGTTGTTAATCTTTTCAAAATCTCTTTCGAGTGCCCGCCTCCACCGAATGTTACATCAACGTAGGTTCCTTCCGGTTTTATGTTCAGCCCCTCAAGGCATTCGTTTAACATAACCGGTTTGTGATAATCTGTCATCCCAAACCTGTTAGCTGTTGGTTTTTTGCTTGCCCATTACTTTGCCGGCAAGCGCTGCAAATTTGTCTGCATCCAGTTGCTGCACTTTTTGTGCTTCGTTGTCTGCGTTCCATAATTCCATGAAACCACCCAATGATTTCAAAACAATGTCTTTGTCAATCTGCGCATGTTGAAGCAGCATTTTCGGAAGCAGTATTCTATTACTGGCATCAATTTCCAACTCTGTAGCTCCATTGATGAAGTGTCGGATGAAATCAAGGTTCTCCCTTTCGTAGGTATTGATTTCGTTGAGGGCTTTCATTTTTTCATCCCATACATTTTTAGGGTAGAGCTCCAGACATTTTTCATAAACGCTACGTTTTAGCACAATGGTGGTGGTTCCTTTCGGGAATTGTCTCAATAGAGCAGAAGGCAGAATTAATCTGCCTTTTGCATCCATTTTACATCTGTAATCACCTGTGATGAGCGACATAGTTTTTTTATGAAAGCCCAAAAATAGGTCAAACTTTTCACATTTCCCCACATTTCGCCACAAATTGTTGAAAACTTTTGATTTTCGATGTTTTTTCAATTCTTAGTGACAACTAAAAGCTTCATAGATAAAGAGAAAAATGAGTTATTAATAGTGTGGGGAATTGTGGATGTATAATGCACTATAATTAGTTTTTTTACAAAAAATTTCACAAAATGA
>SXHM01000242.1 GCA_005773695.1 Bacteroidota bacterium | reverse complement strand
CGATTCAATTGATACAAAAAACCTGACTGGTGGATACATTACTTTGAATTATATGGCAAAAATAGGAAAGCAATTTATTTTTCCTTTTGTAAGAGCTCAATACTATGACGGAGGTAAAAAGCACGAAAAGGATGCACGTAGTTATACTGTTCATGAATATGAAGTAGGGGTTGAATGGCAGCCTTTCAAAAACTTTGAATTTGTGGCTATGTACACTATGTCTGACCGTAGGTTTGAAGATTTCGCTAAACAGGATAATAAGCAAAGCGGCAACCTTCTAAGGCTTCAGGCTCAGGTAAATTTTTAAAGAATTAACATTCCCGTAACATGGGCAACAACTATTATATCTTCATTTGCACCGAAAATAAAAACCAATAATACAATGGCAAATCTTCTCCAATTCTTTATCCCGCAAGACAAAAAATTCTTTCCGCTTTTTGAAAAAGCTACTGAAAACCTTTTAGTTATTTCAAAAGTTTTGGTTGAAATGGTTGGCACCTCTAACCTCGAAAAAAGAAGAGAGCTGATTCGCGAAATTGAAAAGCTGGAACATGTGGGCGATGCAGTAACGCATGAAATTTTTCATGAGCTTAGCGCAAACTTTATTACTCCGTTTGATCGCGAGGATATTCATGCTCTTGTAACTTCTATTGATGATGTGGTTGATTTTATCCACGGATCGGCAAAACGCATAGAATTGTATGGTATTACGGAGATGCCAACAGCTTTCATAAAATTATCAGAACTAATTCTTCAGGGCTCAGAGCAATTGCAGCTTGCAGTTTTAGGCTTAAAAGATATTAAGAAATCAGGAAGAATTCGTGAAGCCTGTGTTAAAATCAACAGCATTGAAAACCATGCTGATGATATTTTTGACATGACCATCGCCCGTCTCTTTGAAGAAGAAACAAATGCAGTAACTATTATCAAACACAAAGAAATTCTTTATGCGCTGGAAGAAGCAACAGATAAGTGCGAAGATGCTGCCAACGCCATTGAAAGCATTCTGATTAAATACTCTTAAGAATTACACATGACCATTCTTCTCATTGTCATAATCCTTGCCCTTGCCTTTGATTATATCAATGGTTTTCATGATGCGGCAAACTCAATAGCTACAGTTGTATCTACAAAAGTGCTGTCGCCATTTCAGGCAGTAGCATGGGCAGCATTTTTCAATGCTATTGTATTGTTTTTGTGTCAGCATAGTTTACTCGGTTTCGAATTTAAAGTAGCCGATACGGTTGCTAAAATTGTAAAGACAGATGCTATTACCATGACGGTAATTCTTGCCGGTCTTATTGCAGCCATTACCTGGAACCTACTCACCTGGTGGTTTGGAATTCCGTCCAGTTCATCGCATACGTTAATGGGTGGATTTGCAGGTGCTGCCATTGCAAAAGCAGGATTTGGTGTGCTTGCCGACATGACAAAAATATATATGACGTTAGCATTTATTTTTCTTGCTCCTATTGTTGGAATGATATTGGCCTACTTTATTACCGCTCTTATTATGAATTTATTTCGCAAAACCAGCCATGCAAAGTCTGATAAATGGTTTAAGCGTTTACAGTTGGTTTCATCAGCAGCTTTCAGTCTGGGTCATGGAGCAAACGATGCTCAGAAAGTAATGGGAATTATAGCAGCCGCAATGTTGGTTTTTGCCAATACATCCTCCAAAGAAGAATATGAAAAATACGATTGGACTCATGTAAAAACTGTTTATAAAATTGATACGGCATACTATGCACTGGACTCTGCTAAACTAACCATGGGTGCTGTTGATGGTAAGCAGGTATTGATGGCTGAGAAAAGCAATTTTGCAAAAAAAGGTAAAGCAAAAGATAAAAAATGGATAGCTGTTAAAGCTGCTGACCTTTCTACTATTTCAGAAGAAGGAAAAGAGTTTTGTGTTGCTCCTCCCGAAGCTTTCGTTTCGGTAAAAGAATTGAAGCCTAAGAAAGATATTGCTGAAATTCCATATTGGGTGCAGTATGCTTGTTTTGCAGCTATAGGTTTGGGTACACTTTCAGGAGGATGGAGAATTATTAAAACCATGGGAACACGCATTACTAAGGTAACACCATTAGAAGGTGTGGCCGCAGAAACAGCTGGTGCAACTACACTTTATCTCACACAGTTTTTTGGTATTCCGGTAAGTACTACACACACAATTACAGGTTCTATTGTAGGAGTTGGTATAACCAAACGTATTTCAGCTGTGCGCTGGGGCGTTACCGTTAGTCTGCTGTGGGCCTGGATTTTAACCATACCTGTTTCGGGTGCACTTGCTGCATTGGTTTATTATATTCTTCGTCCGATACTGGAATAAATACTGTTTTTGTAAGTTAGCAGTCTGAAAACAATCTGGTTTTGAAAAAACCCCTGCAGCTTTCGTTCATCATCGCTTTTTCTGCCTCAGCTTTAGTAAGCTTGTTTATTTGGGTTTCGGGTGGTTATGTTAAAATAGTTTCACCAAGCTATAGCCTTACGGCTTTAGTTTTTCTGATGACTTTTATACCAACATATTTAGTGCTTGAATTTTTAATTTTTAGTAAAATTCAACAAATCTTTTTAATGTTCACAGACGGCAAAAAGCCAACTTCAACTGATGAAATTGCTGAACTGAAGAAGAGTGCTAACAAATGGATTGATGAGCGAAGAGCAGAGATTGAGCAATTAAAAAAACTTGAAACTTACCGTAAAGAATTTTTGGGCAACGTTTCGCACGAATTGAAAACACCCATTTTTAACATTCAGGGTTATATTTCTACTTTGTTAGATGGCGGATTGGATGACCCTAAAATTAATCGTTCATTTCTTGGAAAAGCCGAAAAAAGTGTTGAACGCATGATAACTATTGTTGACGATTTGCAATCCATCAGTCAGTTAGAGCGAGGTGAACTGGAACTTACTGAAGAGAATTTTGATATTGTTGCTTTAGCTAAAGATGTTCAGGAGTCTCTTGAAATAAAAGCAAAAGAGCGTAAGATAAGTTTTGAAATTTTCAATGATTTATCAAATCCGATTATTGTAAGTGCCGATAAATTCAGAATACGACAAGTGCTGGTAAACCTTCTTGTTAATTCAGTGCGCTATGGAAAAGAAAACGGACTTACACAAATAAGGGTAAATGATATTGGCGATAGAGTAATGGTAGAAGTTACCGACAATGGAATTGGTATAGCAAAGGATCATCAATCACGAGTATTTGAGCGTTTTTACCGTGCAGACAAAAGCCGTTCGCGTGAATTGGGAGGCACAGGACTTGGTCTTGCCATTGTAAAACACATTATTGAAGCACACAATCAAAAGATAAGTGTACTAAGTACAGAAGGAGCAGGTTCAGTGTTTTCGTTTACGTTGAAGAAGGCGAGTTAATGCAACCCAGCAAATTTACTATCCGCGTTTATGGCATTCTTATTAATGATAATAGCGAGGTGCTATTAGCCGATGAAGTGGTCAATGGCAGACACATTACCAAATTTCCGGGTGGTGGATTGGAGTTTGGCGAAGGTCCTGCCGATTGCGTGGTGCGCGAATTCAGGGAAGAAACAGGGCATGAGGTAAGCGTTCGTGAACATTTTTATACAACCGGTTTTTACATTCATTCGCAGATAAATCCCGAGTTTCAGTTGGTGGCAATTTATTATCGTGTCAGTTGCGCCACAAGCGAACAGATTTTGATTGGCAAAAAAGTCGATAACATCACACTTAAATGGGTTTCACTTTTTGCATTGGACGAAGACGATGTAACTTTTGAATCGGACAAAAACGTTGTGCGCTTGCTTTCATTACCTTCGCGGGCATAAATTTTTTTGCCGTGAAAATCCGTCTTCTGTTTTTTGTGCTTTGCTTTCCTTTAGAAGCTATTGCCCAACGATTAAAACCATTTGATACCGAAACACATTATCCTGCGCCCGATTATTCGCTGGAGCAAAACTGGTCGGCATTACCTTTTCGTACCGATGCTGCTGATAAAATCCCGAAAAGAGAAACATGGATAAGTGATTCATTAAAAATGGTGGATGTTTTTTACATACATCCAACCATGTATGGAAAAGGCAAAAAATGGAATGCCGATGTGGCCGACAAAAAGTTGAATAAAAAAGTGGATACTAAGCCGGTGCATTATCAGGCAACTGCTTTTAATGAAAGTTGTCGTGTGTTTGCCCCACGCTATCGCCAGGCTATTGTTGATGTGTTTTACAACGAAACTGTTGACGGAGAAAAAGCCCTTGACCTTGCCTATGAAGATGTGAAAGCTGCGTTTGATTACTACTTGAAAAATTTCAATAATGGCCGTCCTTTTATTATAGCATCGCATAGTCAGGGCACTTGTCACTCACGCAGGTTGCTTAAAGATTATTTTGACGGCAAGGAACTGAGCAAACAACTGGTAGCGGCTTATGCCGTTGGTTATACTGTTAAAGAAAGTATGTATACCTCATTGAAGATGTGCGACAATGCAACTCAAACAGGTTGCTATGTTTCATGGTTAAGTTTTAAAATGGGTTATGAGCCTACAGGAAATTTCAGCAAGCTGAGTGAAAGCGTAAATCCTCTGACATGGAAGGTTGATAAAAATATTGCGGGCAAAGAAAATAGTATAGGAGCGATGGGTGTTAACTTTAACCGAAAATTCACTCAACGAACTGCTGCGCAATTGCACGATAACGGAAGAGGCGGCACTATTCTGTGGGTTAAAACAAGGGTGCCTTTACTGCGTTTGCTCAAAGACATGCACATCATTGACTACAACCTTTTCTGGTACGATATCAAGAAGAATGTGAAAGACAGAATTAACGCTTATCAATTAAAAAATGAAAAATAAATCAATTGCCTTTATAGTATTAACTATCGTAGTTTTTACTTTGTATTCCGGAATGGTTAATGCCCAGAACCTTTCTTTTGAAGAAAGGAGACAGCAGTATATTGACAGCGCTCTCACAAATTTCAATGGTGGAGATGCCATTGTTATTCAGGCTTATATGTGAGTTCCGGTAGATCAAAATGTATTGGATGGAATTTTCAATGTCATGCTTACTAAAAGCACCATAGACTTTGATATTGTTAAGTTGGTTCGCATACTGTTTCTTTCAAATGGAGAATACGAGAGTCAGATTTTGCCCTCGATATACCAGGTTCCCTTCTGGCTGAGTGAAAGTGAGATTTTAAGAGTTCATTGGTCTGAGAACCATATGATTTTGTG
>SXHM01000241.1 GCA_005773695.1 Bacteroidota bacterium | reverse complement strand
CTTCGATTTCCGAAGTGTTAAATGAGGGTAAAAATTTTGTGGTGATCATTCCGTTTACGGCTACTGGAAAGTGACCGGCTACGGGCGCATTGTTACATGCTGTTTTGAGATTTTTTCTGTCCATCGTAGGATTTTTTTAAGGGGTTAATAATGGTGCAAATATAATTAATTAATTATTCTGCAAAATATTTTTTAATCTTCTTGTTGCTGAATTTTCAACTGTTGATTTTTTTTGTAATCTTCATCAGTGCCGGCAATGATATGTGATGCAATTTCACAAATTTCCTCATGTGCATTTACGGGTAACTCACAATCAACGGCAGGCGTAGATGTCACATCAATGGTAACGGGATTTTTCAAGTAGATAAGGTTGCTGTTTGAGAACAAACCGACAACACCATAATCGACAACGACACCATTATTACTCCTTATATGAACAGGGAATTCAATATTTGGCGCAGTAAAAGAATTGCGTGATATCTCCTGGTATTCATTATAAGTCTTTGATGTACTCCAATACATTTCACCATCAAGGATAACTTGTAGGTTTAATTCGTAAAAGAAGTCAGTAGGAATGGCAACGGTATTGCCGACCGGTGGAACGAAACCTGTATTGACAACAATAGTATAGAGTTCGCTTTTAACTCGCTCAACAGCCTCAAAATAATAGCTACTGCCACGTTGTTTTGCTTTCTTAATATTGTCCACACGATCTTCAATGAATTTCGTTTGTGCAATATTCAGAGCTTGGTTTATATGGAAACCTTGCTCTATACGTGGCGATTTTTGTTGATTGAGATAGAAGCGAACTCTATCTTCCATTGTTGCTGCATTCATGGTTTAAAAGTCTTCGTCTACATTTTCGTTTACCTTCTTACTACTCTTTTTGTTTTGCGGTACAGGCTGAGCTGTAGTGGCTGCTTCATTTCTGTTTTGCTTAACAGTGTTGGTAGCTTCCGCAATAGCCGCCTCCAATTCTGCAGTATTTAGTATCCAGAACTTTTTAATGCCAAGCTGTTGTGCATCGTGCTTCAGTCGTGCGGCCTTCTGCGTTTCTGTTTCAAAGCTTACCACTTTAGATACTTTACCTTCGTTGCGTTCAGTTTTGGTTTCTGCATCCATTGTCATGAATAAGTTTTTGTTGCCTTTCATGTATGCAATAGAAGCCGATTCGTCAATACCCAGCGGAACATTGTTTTTGTAAACATAACCGGTTGCAGTTGATTGTATCAATCCGCAATTAATTCCTCTGCGGAATACAATAACAGCGTGCAGGTTTTCTTTGTCATTGATACGCTCTAAAATGATATTTTTTCCGGAAGGTGTTTTTTGAGAGCACATTTCCATCAACATCATTTTAACCACTGGCAATGAATTATTGCGAGTGTCAATAAAGAAAGCAAGCGCAAAGTCCATGAGTTCAGTGTCACTCATTTTGCGAATTTCATCTTCAGCTTTAGTCTTGATGTTGTTTTCTTCAAGATACTTTTCCGCTTCGATGTCTTTGTCGTAAATGGTAAAGTGCGCAATGCCTTGCGTATCCATAATACTACCTTCGATAACAGGCCAGTGTTGTATAACGTGCCACTCTTCGCGATCAACAGCATCTTCCAAATTGAAGATTCTCCCGTGCGTTAATGAGATACGCTTAAACTGAATAGAGCCATCCTTGTTTGATTTTAAAGGAATGCCGTAATGAATGTTTGTTCTACGGTCCTTGAATACACAAGCTCTTACCGAGCCCTCAATGTGTTTCTTTCCAGAGGCAGTTCGCTTGATGTATTCTTCTTTATAGCGAATTTCGATTATGCCTGTGTCTCTCATGTTATCAAAAGAAACTACGTTTTGCGATTGTAGAATTCGGGTACCATCGCCATCTTCCCTTTTTTGTTTTTGCTGCATAATAATGCTTTTTTAAGGTTAATAATTGGGCAAATATAAAAAAGAAAGCCGAACAAATAATGCCCGGCTTCCTTTTTTAAAAAAAATTGACTACGATAAACTTCTGTGTAGAATTCCGCAAGATGTGGTATTGTAAATGAAAATACCATCTTGTTTCAACAGTTCATAGTTCTTAGCATCAATCGGTGAAACAGGTTTGTTTCCATCGCCTGTCATACCGTTGAATTCAGCCATAACCATTGAACGGTTTGAACCGTAAGCGCCTTTGGTAAGGATTTCAAGGTTTGAACCACCAACGCCAGTACCGCTATCAAGGAATAACAGTGTTCCACCTTGGATAAGCGTTCCGTCTACCGCACGATAGTTGTTGAAACGTTTTTCATCGCTCCACATCGGGTGTTTGCAGAAGATTAGTTTGTTACCACGGTAGCTGAAATTATCGAAGTTGCCACCAACAGAAATATCATAACCTGCAGCACTTGGCTCGCCTGACATTTCTTTTGTTAAATGACCGCCCAATGAATCAACCCAGTAGTCACGCAGCAAATCTTGCGCTTCGCCATACCCTTCGGTACCGGTTATAACGTGCCATGTTTTACCATAGATACTGTCGCTGTTCTTTTCCAAAACAGACATCATATCCGCTAAGTCCTCAATGGTGATTTTTCCATTGATACCTGATGAATACGCTTCGTTACCACCTTTCAGTTGCTCCCAAACGCCATCACCTGCTGTGATAGGGTTACCGGTATCATCAAAAAGAGTAGAAACGTTCAACAGATTTCCAGCGGCATCTTTCATGGTAGACTGACCAAACCATTTTTGATACTCATCCTCAAGCATGAAACGAATTTTTGCTTGACGCAATTTTTCGTAATACCATCCGGTAGCACCATTAAAGGTAACTTTCAATACCTGATTTAATGCATCACCTGAAATAGCAACCCCTTTTCTTTGGGTTGTTAAGTGGTTGATGAATTCATCAGGGTAGTGTGATCTGTCGTACCCGCGAAGCGATTTCTCACCGTAGCTGGTGTACTGACCGAACAATGTTTTAGTGCCGGGCTGTGGGGCAACGTGTGTGTTGTACACGAAAGGTTGGTTGTTCACCGTTCTGAATTGGTAAACATAGTTTCCGGGAGTTCCTGAAGCAGCGCTTTGAACGCGAGCTTGTAAGCCTGGATACCAGAAAGTAACGTTCATGCCCGGATAAAGATAAGCATCCTGTACGGACAATGAGAAGTCACCTGTTGTGGTGCTTGCCGAAACAAGACCATTGATGATAACCTCTTTTTGAATACGACCCATCACGCGATAACGCATTGCGCTGTCACCGATAAGTTTGTCTTTCGGAATTGAACCGATTTTGGTTTTAACAACATCTGTTCTTCCTGACTGTAAATCCCATGGCGATTTCGCACCTGAGATAATCAAGGTTGACAGCATTCGCGGCTCCGCAAATTCCATGATGGTACGGTATACCGGTTCTTTTAGGGAGTTAGCGGCTAAGTCGCTTTCGTATGTGCAGGTTTCATCCCATGTACCTGCTACGGTTTGTATTTTGCTCATTTTGTTTTGAGATTAAAGGATTAAAAATATTTTTTAGTAACGTTTTTTAAAGGTTGTTACTTTAAACCTTCAGCCCAAAGTTCAGCAATAGATTTTCCAGTATTAACATCAACTCTGCTTGCAGTGTTTCCTTTAATTTCCGGCAGGTTTTCTAAATTATGAAGCTTTCCGTGGAACTTGTTCCTTGCTTCATCATAACCCTTTTTCCTTACTAACTCCTTGGCTTGATCCCCCAACTCCAGAAATATCATTACTTCTGCAGCTAGTTTATCATCATTTTTAATCTTCTCTCTCAATGCAGGAATTTTGTCCTGTATAGTTTTCTTCAACTCTTTAGGCAATTCAATATCCATAAAAGTGTCAATATTATCCAATGCCTTAGAAATGCGATTGGTTTCTATTTGGTAGCTTTTTTGGTAGATATTTTTCTGTTGCTCTACAATGTTCTTTTGCGTTTCTTCTTTCTTCTCAATGATATAATTACGTATTTCCGCAGCAGTAGAATCCAATGTTCCATCTTCTGTCAGCTTAGTAATTTCAGCATCAATTTGCGACTCGTCAACGTTGTTCAGTTTCAAATTTTCACGAACAAGGTCATCGTTGTCCATAGCAAGATACTTTTCAAACGGCTTCAGCGGGTTAGCGAAATTTTCCGCTTTACCACCGTTTGCAATAAAATCAAAGTACGCTTGTGTTTCAGGGTCATACTTTTCAAGCTCCTTACGCAAAGTTAAGTCTTTCAACTCTTTTGTTGCTTCTAACTTTTCGATTTCCTTTTGTGCTTTGAGCGCTTCTTGGAAAGATGCTTCAGTATCTTCTTTCACTTCAAGCCCCATAGACCTGCCGAACTTAGTCCAGTTCTCGTAATCTTGAAACTTCTCAATCTTCTTTTCAGGCATAGCAAATGCTATTTTGCCGTCATTGGTAGTTGCTGTTTCAACTTTTTTATCATCGGGAACAGCTATCTCTTTGGTCGTTTTCTGCTCTATTTCACTTTCAATACCCAGGTCTTTTGCAAGTTGTGCCATATTTGCCTTATCAATAGATACAGGCTCGGTGCTTGCTTGTGTTGTTTCAACAACAGTTTCGGCAACCGCTTGAGTTGCTACTGCTGTTGCTTCTTCTGTTTCTGGACTTAATTGTTTTTTAAACATGATGGTTTGGTTTTACTGCCTAATAAGGCGATTAGTTTTGCAAATGTAAAAATTTATTTTTTATTCTTTTGCGATTTTTTTTGCTCAATGATGTTTTTATTTGCTGATGACTGTGTTTCTTTGCCCATATCCACTTGCCCCTGAAGGATAATTTTATCCTTTTCATGTTGCTGCAAATCTTCACGATTCTCTTTTGCAATTCTCTCAGCACTCTCAATTTGCTCACGCTTAATCTTGTTTTGCTCTTCAACTTGAGCATTAGCGGCATCACGAATACGCTTGGTGCCGGTGCGCAGAACAGCTATTGCGCCAGAAATAGTTTCTTCCATTCCTGCATCCATCAAATCTTCTACTTTCAACTCGCCTGAATTGATAGCCATTTCAGCATAATGCATTGAATTCTGTCTTACCTCTTTCTCTTTTCTGTAGTCATTCAGATAATTAGCGAAGTCATCCAAGGCAATACTTTTGCTGATTTTCAAAAACTCCATTCCGTTCGGCCCGACAATTGTTTCACCCCACTCCGGATCCAACAAGGCTGCAATTTTTGATTGCTCCATAATAAGGGTTACAATTTCAGTAATGAAAATATCAAAGCCTGTATTGATAGGCTCTGTTATTGTTTTTGAACTTGCAATCGCAGATTGTGCATTGGTAGCCGTTTCGCTGGCTTTAATATCACCGATACGCTGATTGCTTATCCCGGAAATCGTTTCTGCTGTAGCCTCCAAATTTTGGGCTAACATAATAAGCATTTGCAAAGAAGCCGAAGCACCAAGGTCAATTGCCTTTATTGCATCTTTTGGGTCAATGGTCTCACCCGATATATTGCCATCTTCAGACGAATCGTAATCTAAGAGCCCATCATTTACCAAACGGTAAAGCACATCCTTCATCGTTTTCCCCTTTGGCATAAACGCTCGGTTGTAGGCCAGTGTCATACCTTTCATTTTTGCAAGCTCTCGATTAATCTGAAAGCGCACAATGTTGTATTGCTCTTCAATAGCATCTAATAATTCCTTGATGGAAATACGCATGCCATTAACGGTGTTGGAAAGGTAACTTACATATTCGTATTTTGTACCAAACGGTTCATCATAGCTGCCCATGATGTTTTTCTTTGGACCACATTTTTTATACAATGAACGACCAATGCGGGTTCCCTCCCACAGCGTTTCCTTGTATTGAATATCTACCGTATAATTGTTTTTAGCAATATCCTTTTTTATCTCTTTATGGTCCTCGATGTATTTTTCAACAGGGATATCAACTTTGTAATCATCAGTTGGTAGCGTTTTGTTTTTTGCAGGACTGTTTTTTGTGATTATAGGGTCGTAGCTTTTCCATTGCAAGGTGTACACCCAAAAAGATTGCTCTGCACCATTGGCGTTTGTACGCTCATAAGAGTCCTCGTATTCAAAATCCGAATTCTGCCCCTCTTGCATTAACGCTTCAATTTCCTTTGCATTAAGATTGTAGGTAGAAATGATTTGCGAAAGAAACATTCGTTGTTTGTCACCATGAAAAGGGCTTTCGTGACAGAAATGGTCTCTGTCGTTTTCAAGGAATATTCTGTCGCGCGGGTCTATTTCGCGGTAAAAAGGTTTTTTTGATTTATCAAGACCTACTTTGCCATGCGCTTCACCGGCAATGATAACATCACGATAGCAGGATGTCAATGAATAAGAGAATGTTTTTCTGGTTTTGATAAAATGATTAATGAATAACTGCATTGTTATTTCATTTTTCGTCTTGCTGGATGCTGTACTCCAATATGTTTGCTGTGGATCTTCTGTTGGTATTGGCATACCGTTAGCCACTGCCTCTTGACCATATTTGCCCCTTAGCTCCTGAACCTCTTCCTTGTTGTCATACAGTCCTTTTGCTAAATAAAAGCTGTCAAGTTTTTTAATCTGCGCTTCTTTATTAATACTGAAAACGGTTGTATTGATAGGGCGCTCTGTAAACTCACCAATCAACTTTTCAATTTTTGGTCTGCCCAGGCGGTAATCAATATACTTCATGGCATTTTTCTTGCCGTATGTTTTATTTAGATATTGAACAGCAAAGCCGATATGAGTTCCATTGAATTTTTTATACAAATCATTCATTTTTTTGATGTTCCCCTTTCGCGTATGCTGATGATTGTTTATGGCAAAATCAAGAGCGTTTTTAGCGTAGATATAAATACCTTTTTCATCTTTTTTAAACTTCTCTTCAAGAGGAAGGTCGGGGCGGGGAAATTCGTTTGCCATGGTGGTGAATTTTTGCGCTAAAATAATAATTAAAAGTCCTCGAAGTCAAAATTTTCATTCTCGCCATACAATATACGCTCTTTTTGCATTATCATGCGTGTCAATGGATCCATGTCGGGAGTGATTTTTATATTGTCCGGAACAAGCACTCCTTCAACATCTACCCAATCATCCAACTCAAAAAGCTTTGCTCGCTCATCAATAGCTTCTCGCGCTTTTGGGGTTTTCTTCATATCGACATCACGTATCAATGCAATGCCTAATGCGTCAACCTCATCCCAGTCGCTGTCTTTTTGCAACACATCATAATTCATCAAGCCATCAATGATTTGCGGAAACCAACATTGGTCGGCTTCCTCCCACACATAGTTCTGCAGAATACCTATCATTTGCGGCTTTGACTTTACGCTACTTGTCAGCAATACACCGTAGTCGTGTTGTTGGTCAGAAGAGTCGCTCTCAAATGATAATGGTCTTGGCGCAAGGTATTTTTCACCACCATTCTTTTTAAAGTATTCAATAATCAATGCTTTTGATGCATCAATCAAAACGTTATGCAGCAGATTGTAATACACCGCTACTTTAAAGCAGTTTTCGTAAAATACATCTTTTCGTTCCGGGCGCATACGGACCAAACATATTGGTATGCGTTTGTGCGAAAGGGAATTTCCTTCATCATCTTTCAGGTTATTACCCCTACGCCTCAAAACTACCATCGAACCCAGCGACATACTTTTTGCTGACTTGTCTTGGTCATAACTGTCAATACCGCCAATGTCAAGGTCTTTATGATTTATATCAGGATGATGACGAATCAATACACATTCGTGTTCTTCAACATCATCGGAGCAAGGGAACTTTTCAACTTCCAGCGGTATCTTTAATGAGCCGTCTTTATTTTTTATGAACTCTAAATGAAATTTATAATACCCGCGTGTCGGCCGTTCCTCAATACGCAATCGTTGTTTATTTAAGGCATCGGTATTAAAATCATTACCCGTGAAACGCAAAAACAGCTCGCGCTTGTTCATTGGGTTTTCTGTCAGGTAGTCAAAATACGATTGTCTGTCCTTTGCTTTTGCCAGGAGTAATTTTTCTGCAAGTATGACTTCAGCAGAACGTTGCACATCTTCACAACCAAGCACCTGCTCTGGACTATATTCTTTCCCTGCAAACGTAGCATTCAAATAAGGAGTATCTTCAAATCGCTCTCCTTTTTCATCAATACTGCCTTTGAAAAATCCTATCACTAATCGGTCAGCATAAAACTCAAACCGTTCAAGGTTCATGTATTCTGCTTCTTCATATATTTCAGAAAACTCCTTCATGGAAGAATTAATGTTTCCGCCCGTACCATAAATAAAAGGCGTTCCTACCATTTTTCTACCTACTGAAAAACAGGCTTTTGTGGCACCAAGCCCTTTCTTCAATATCGGGAATTCTCCGGCTTCCTCAAATACACAATCATTAAGCAATTCCCCTTTGAATACGTTAGGCTTTGTATCCATCGTACGGGCGAGCAAGTTATTTTTGCTACCGGTCACCAATGCGCCATTTTCTGTTTTTATCTCATAGGCAGCACGAAACTGTTCAAAATTATTAATGTCGTAGTGCAATCGCATTTCCGGTGGGCGAAACGAATTACACGATTTGATACGCTGAAGAAACGTTTCCACATACACATCTTTACCGGCACACAGCCCAGCAGAATAACCTGCAGGGGTGAAACGCATACCGTGGTCGATAACAGCATTTGTAACTTTTTCCGAAAGCCCTTTACGTCTTGGCTTAATGCAGATAATACCCTTTTTTTCTGCTTTTACCTTGTCAACGAGTAAAAAAAATTCGTAGTCTAAATCTACGAATTCAGGATGGTGATAACCTCGCCCCAGGGTGTGTATGTAGCAAAAATTGAGATAGTAGTAATATCTTCCCGTGATGTATATTCCACCCGTGTAATAACCATTTACGCACCGGTCTATCTGTTCATCCCAATAATCACTATGCGCAACCGTTCCCATCGTTTCGGGAAAAGAGTAACTGTCTGCTACATCGGGTATGCCGTAGACAGAAACAGGATTTGGCAAAAATCCCTTTCCTTTAATTATGGGTTCATACTTCATCATATCATTTCAGTGCCTTGTCGCCTTACTGCCTCTTGCTTCTTTTTCTCAAACTCTACCATGCTATCCTGCCATTTTTCAAGGTAGGTAAGAGAGCCACCGCCTCGTATCACCAATGATTCATCTTCCTTGGCGATCTGCTCATTCATGTCACGCACCCTTTTTGATAAACGTTCAATGGCAACATCCAGCTCCGCAATCTTCTTAGGGTCGGATTCGTCAATCAGTCGCTGATTAAGGTTGGCAATCTTCTGGGTGTAACTGCGTAACGTTTCACGCTTTTCATCATACTGCAGCCCTGAAATGGTTTCACGTATTTCCGTGAAGTCGGGCAGTTCTTCTTTTACCACATCCTTTTTCCCAAATATTTTTTTTCGGGCAAGTTGCCAGCGTTCATTTTCCGGGAAACGGGCAAACGGTGAGCCGTAGTACAAAGCAAAGAAAACAAACTCAACGGTGAGTCTGTTTTCTTTTTTTGCAAGGACTGGAAATGCTTTTAGTATTTCTTCGTCAAAATAAAATTTACCTTTAACAAGTACGAACATTACATGTTACGATTTAAGTTGATAACCAAATCTCTCATCATGCATAAAAGTCGATTGTTATTTGCTTCAAGGGTTTTCAATTTATCATCAATATTCCATTCTTGGCTTTCTTCTTGTCCAAGTGCAGGTTCGGGCAAAGGATTTACTTCGAACTTGCCATCAATTCGTTTTACTGCATCTGCAGCAGCTATGATATTTTCCATTAATATCTTTTGGTTTTCTTCAATGCTTAAAAACCTGCCAAGTAATCTTGGCATATCTCTCTTTGTTTCTTCCATTTTTACAATTTTTATGTTGTTTTTTTCTATTAATTTCTCGTAATCTTCAAAGGGTATTCTGTGTAAATT
>SXHM01000240.1 GCA_005773695.1 Bacteroidota bacterium | reverse complement strand
ACCCCGTTTCACCCGATTAACAAGGCTTTCAACGTTCAGCTCCGCAGGTCCAATTCCATCCATCGGAGAAATAATACCGCCCAAAACATGATAATGTCCTTTGAATTGTGCAGTGTTTTCAATAGCAATTACATCACGGATATCCTCAACCACACAAACTAAAGATCCATCTCGTGAATGACTGGAACAGATTCCACAAATCTGCGATTCTGAAATATTGTGACAGTTCTCGCAATACTTAATCTGCTCACGCAATCTAATAAATGTATTTCCGAATTTGCGCACTTCTCCTTCATCTTTCTTCAAGAGATAAAGAACGAAACGATAAGCTGTTTTCCTGCCAATTCCCGGCAAAGAAGCAAACTCATCTACGGCTTGTTCAATTAATTTTGAGGAAAAATTCATTGGTCAAAAATAAGAATAAACAATCAGCACCAAAGCAGATTTTAGTAGTTTCGCACCATGTCGCCAAAGCTTATTATTGCCTGCATTGCCGGTTACTTTTCTATCCTGCTGCTTATTGCCTGGTGGACAAGCCGCAACGCAAATAACAAAAGCTATTTTCTTGGAAATAAAGCTTCGCCATGGTATGCTGTTGCTTTCGGTATGATTAGCGATTCATTATCGGGCGTTACGTTTATTTCAGTGCCAGGTGCAGTAGGAAATTCCAACTTTTCTTACCTTCAATTGGTACTCGGCTATGTTGTTGGCTATTATGTTATCGGAAGTGTTTTACTGCCTTTATATTACCGATTAAATCTTACTTCCATTTATTCATACTTATTGCAGCGTTTCGGTGCTTATTCACAGAAAACAGGTTCATTCTTTTTTCTTCTGTCTAGGACGCTGGGAGCAGCGGGAAGACTTTTCCTTGCAGCTGGTGTAATACAACTTTTCGTTTTCGACCACTTCGGTATCCCTTTTTGGCTTTCGGTTTCGGTTATTATTATTCTGATGCTTGTATACACCTACAAAGGTGGAATTAAAACATTGGTGTGGACCGACACTTTTCAGTCTGCATTTCTATTGTTAGGTGTAGTTTTATCCATTGCAGCAATAAGTTCAGAACTTAACTTAAGTTTTGCAGGAATGAGCGAAACAGTTGCAAAGAGCAGTTACTCAAAGGTGTTTTTCTGGGACTGGCAGGCGAAATCATTTTTTCCGAAACAGTTTTTTGGCGGAATGTTTATCGCCATTGTTATGACAGGGCTTGACCAGAATATGATGCAGAAAAACCTCAGTTGCAAATCACTCGGAGATGCACAGAAAAATATTTACTGGTTCAGTATTGTAATGGCGATTGTGAATGTATTTTTTCTTTCGCTGGGCGCTTTGCTATATGCTTATTCAGAAGCTAAAGGCATTGCTATTCCTGCGAAAACCGACAATCTCTTTCCGATGCTTGCACTGCAACATCTCGGAACTTTTGCAGGATTAGTTTTCATTATAGGTTTAACGGCAGCAACTTTTTCCAGTGCAGATTCGGTACTAACAACACTAACCACTTCGTTCTATATAGATATTTTGGATGCTGAAAATAAAAACTATACGGAAAAACAAAAAACTACAATAAGACATATAGTTCACATCAGCTTTGCAGTGATTTTATTGTTGGTGATTTTGGTTTTCAAAGCCATGAACAATTCAGCAATCATAGACACTGTTCTGATGCTGGCAGGCTATACCTACGGACCTTTACTCGGCATGTTTGCATTCGGGCTTTTTAGCAAACAGAAAGTAAATGACAAATTGGTTCCGATAGTTTGTATACTGTCACCATTACTTTGTTATTACCTTAACCTTCATTCAGTTGAATGGCTATACGGCTATAAGTTTGGAAACGAATTACTGATACTAAATGGTATCCTAACATTTATTGGATTATGGACTATTAGAAATAAAAACTAATTTATTTTCGCCATCATTTCATCCAATGTTTTGTTTTCAGCACCCTGTTTTTTAGGAATACAACTCATTGCATATTCACTAAGCGTTGTAATGGTAAGACTTGGATTTACTCCTAAATTAAACGGTATTATACTGCCGTCTAACACATACATGTTTGGATAACCAAATGCTTTAAATTCGGGATTTACAACTCCTTCTTCAATGGTTGACCCCATTGGACAACCGCCCATTATATGCGCTGTTGTTGTTAAGTCGAACATCACTTCTAAAATTCCGTTTCCGGCTGTGCCATTTACTTTTTCGGCAAAGCGGTGCATTACATTTTGTCCGCTTTCAATGTAGGCGGGAACTTTTTCAGGGCCTTCATTTTTGATATAAATCCCCCGCAGACTACTGTATGCCATACGCATAGAGTTATCAAGCGTTTGCATAACTAACAAAATAACTGAATTGGTTGACCAGCTTTTACCAAATAATAACTTGAAATATGTAAGCGGGTTTTTCAGAACGTTGCCAATCATTTTAAGTGTCCGCAAAAGAGGACCGCCTTTTCCTGTTGCCAGGGTTGCCAGCAGTTTCATGGAGTTAGAACCCTCTCCAAATTTTACAACTTCAATATGTGTATGCTCATCAGGATTAAAAATGGAAGTAATAGCAACGCCTTCATTCAATTTGCGATCTGAATCGCTTATACCGCATAATGATTCGGAATTGGTGCGCAGGTTATAGCCTAATTTTTCCGAAAGTCTTTCGAGCGTTTTGTATTTGTATTTCTGCTTCAGAAGTAAATCCATTGTGCCTAAAACACCACCGCTGAATACAATGCCTTTTGATTTATAAACTGTTTTTTTCCACTTTATCCATGCTGTGCTTTTTACTGTGTGTATATGGTAAATATCATTTATGAATTCA
Organism: Bacteroidota bacterium; assembly: GCA_005773695.1. The sequence continues at coordinate 1,729 of SXHM01000240.1, read as the reverse complement.
ATTTTTTCAACCAGTGTTTCCGCAAAAATTTCGGTGCCGAATTTTTGAGCAAACCATAAATAATTTTTGTCGAGCGTGTTTTTTGCGTGGTGTCGGCAACCGGCCATGCACTCTGCACATTCAATACATCCGCGTCTTTCAGGTCCTAATCCTTTAAAGTAGGGGTCGGTGAATTTCTTCGTATCGCCATAATACACACCTACGTTAACGCCTTCAAAAGAACTTTCTTTGCCCATGTCTTTTGCAATTTCGCGCAGAATATTATCGGCTTCATAAAACTTTGGATTGCGCACTACGCCTAACATAAATCTAGCCTTGTCATAAAAAGGGGCAAGAGTATTTTTCCAGTCTTTTAAATGAGTCCAGACTTTGTTTTTGTAAAATTTATCATCGGGCTGCATCAGTGTATTGGCGTAAACCAAACTTCCGCCCCCAACTCCAACACCGCTTAAAATAAATGCCTCTTTAAAAATAGTAAGTTTTTGAATTCCAAAACAGCGTAGCAAAGGCATCCATAAATATTTGCGGATGTTCCAGTTATTTTTCGGAAAATCTTTGGTTTCGTATTTTTTGCCTTTTTCAAGAACGGCAACACTCTAGCCTTTTTCAGATAAACGCATGGACGAAACACTTCCTCCAAAACCCGATCCGATAACTATGAAATCATAAACTTTATTCATGCAGATTAAAACCTTACTGCAAAGAACGTAAAGTTTTTACTCAAAGAGTAATGAATGAAGAAATCTTATTTTAGAAACGTCTTTACAACTAAATCTTCGCGAGGATGACAGGCCAGTATTGGAACATTTGAATGATGCACCATATATTGCGCATAGCTTCCCATAAGATTAAGTGAAAAGTCTTCTTCCTGTTCAGTCATAATACTAACTAAATCTGCACCAATCTGGTTAGCATATTCTAAAGACATTTTTGATTTATTCTTTCCTTCGGCAACGCTCTCCACAATTTTTGAAACACCTTGCTTCTCTATGACCTCAAGAGTTTGTGAAACATATTTCTTTACCTTAATCAATTCGTTTTCAACTTCATTTATGCAAACACCCCGCACATGTATTTCAGCATCAAAGAGTTTTGCAATTTCAACTGTCATTGGAATTTTCTGCCGCGATTCAAAGGTGGTGTCAATCGGTAAAACAATTTTGTCGATGCTACGTTTTTGAAATTCTTTTCTAAGAGTAATTACAGGACATGGAGATTCGCTCACAACACGGAAAGTATTGCTTCCAATCCAAACTTCCTCAAAACCCGAAACACCATGTGAACCCATAATAATAAGAAAGGCTTTATCTTCTATAGCTTGTTCAATTATCTCACGGTATACTTTTCCTTTTCTGATTTTATATTGAATTTTATCTTTAAAATTACCATATTTACTAACCAGTGTTTCAAAATCACCTTTTGTGGCAACATTTTCAACACCTTTAAAAAAGTCAAAACGAGAAGTTTTAACCACATTAATCATCATAATTTCAGCATCTGTTTTCTTTGCCACACTTACAGCAAAATCAAGAGCATTGACAGAATCTTCTGAGAAATCAAGGGGGACAATAATCTTTTTCATACGTTTTTAATTTCTTTAGTTAAACTCGTTTCAACTGTTAAAATTTGTTCAAAAGGTAAGGCTTTTTATTATTCAGATGCAAATTTATTTTTCATTTAACCTTAAAACAAGCTCTTTAAACTTAGTTTTTCTTCCGTTTGCATGATT
>SXHM01000239.1 GCA_005773695.1 Bacteroidota bacterium | reverse complement strand
TATAAACCTTATATTGATTCCAAAACTTCACAAGTTCATTCTTCATTTTAGCTTAGGATTATTCTTATGTCGCTCAGTGTCGCGCTTTGTCTTCTTTTCGAGATTTTTATTCAGTTCTGTTGTAAGGTCAACACCAGTTTGGTTAGCAATGCACATGACAACAAATAAAACATCAGCCAGCTCTTCGCCCAGTTCGTGCTTTTTATCACTATCTTTAAAACTCTGCTCACCAAATTTACGTGCCATGATGCGTGCTACTTCACCTACTTCTTCGGTAAGAATTGCCATGTTGGTAAGTTCGTTGTAATAGCGTACTCCGTTAGTTTTAATCCATTCGTCAACGGTTTGCTGTGCCTGAGAGATAGTCATGTTAAATGTTTTCGCAAAAGTAAAAACTTTAAATTTGCTTATCTATATAATTTCCCCTTATGAAAAGACATTACGCTTTCTTGTTACTTACTTCTTGTTTCTTGACTTTTAGCACCTATGCACAAATAAAAATCTCGATTGATTTTTTGCAATCATTTACTTCCGATCAAATTGTTTCAGCATTTACGGCAAACAAGATTCATATATTAGTTGTACTTACTACATATACTTTAAATTATTTTAATTAACGTCACCCTGAACTTGTTTCAGGGTATCAAAAATCATATGCTGAAACAAGTTCAGCATGATATTACGAAACTATGGGTTACAAATCTTTGCGCGAATGCATCATTGACCTTGAAAAACATAAGCAGCTTGTCCGTATAAAAGAGGAAGTTGACGCCAACCTTGAAATGGCTGCCATTCATTTGCGGGTGTTTGAAGCAGGGGGCCCGGCTGTTTATTTTGAGAAAATAAAAGGCTGCAAGTTTCCTGCGGTTTCCAACCTGTTCGGAACATCGGAGCGCAGACGTTTTATTTTTCGTGATACTTTAGAAACAGTAAAGAAATTAGTTGCCCTGAAAGCTGACCCGACTGCATTTCTGAAAAATCCATTTCATTATTCAGAACTTCCTTTTCATGCTTTCAATGCACTTCCAATAAAGAAATACAGAATAGCACATTCTACATCAACCATTTCTGATTTACCTCAAATAAAATGTTGGGAAAAAGATGGTGGGGCTTTTATAACACTTCCTCAGGTTTTTACTGAAGATATTGATAAACCCGGAGTAATGAACGGAAATCTCGGTATGTATCGCATTCAGCTGAGCGGAAACGAATATGTACAGGATAAAGAGATTGGTCTGCATTACCAGTTGCATCGGGGTATTGGTGTGCATCAGACCAAAGCTAATGCAAAAGGGCAACCGCTTAAAGTGAGCATTTTTGTGGGAGGACCTCCCTCCCACTCTTTTGCAGCAGTGATGCCTCTTCCAGAAGGAATGAGTGAACTTACATTTGCAGGAGTTTTGGGTGGAAGAAGATTCCGTTATGCTATTGTTGACGGTTATGTTATTTCAACTGATGCTGATTTTGTGATTACCGGAGAAGTTTATCCTAACGAGAATAAACCTGAAGGACCGTTTGGCGATCACTTGGGTTATTATAGCCTGAAACATGATTTTCCGTTGATGCGCGTTCACAAAGTTTATCACCGAAAAGATGCCATCTGGCCTTTTACCGTTGTAGGGCGTCCGCCACAGGAAGACACCGCTTTCGGCAAAATGATTCATGAAATAGCAGGTGCTATGGTTCCTGCTTCCATTCCCGGTCTGCACGATGTGCATGCTGTGGATGCTAGCGGAGTGCACCCTCTATTATTGGCGCTGGGAAGTGAGCGTTACACGCCTTATCTGAAAGAACGCAAGCCGCAGGAAATACTCACAATTGCAAATCATATTCTTGGTTTCAACCAGATGTCGCTTGCAAAGTATTTAATCATTGCTGCTAAAAATGACAATCCTGATTTAGATACGCACGATGTTCAGAGTTTCTTTAAACATGTATTGGAACGCGTTGACTGGACACGTGATTTACATTTCCATACAAGCACTACTATTGACACACTTGATTACAGCGGTACGGATATTAACAGCGGAAGCAAAGTTGTGATAGCAGCCGCTGGCGAAAAGAAACGTGAGTTGGGAACTACATTACATGCTGATTTCAGTTTGCCCGCAGGATTTTCAAATCCAAAGATTGCAATGCCGGGAGTTTTGATAATTCAGGCAGCCAATAGTAAGTGTAGAATTATTGAACTTGAAGACCATTTTATTAATACAGATTTCGACTTACCATCAACCTTACCAATAATTATCATTGCTGATGATAGTGATTTTACTTCCAAAACCCTCAACAACTTCCTTTGGGTAACCTTTACCCGAAGCAATCCATCACACGATATATATGGTGTTGATTCATTTACAGAACACAAGCACTGGGGGTGTAATGGTTCACTCATTATTGATGCACGCATAAAACCGCATCATGCTCCTGTGCTGGAAAAAGATCCAGAAATTGAAAAACGTGTAGATGCTTTGGCTGCGAAAGGAAAATCGTTACACGGGATTATTTAACCCGCCTTAGAATTATTGGATGAACCGAAAAAAATTTCAGACCAATGGAAACCTTACAACCTTTAGTTGCGTTAAAAATCGCGAATTTTAAATTGACATTTAAAATCAATCACTCATAGTAATAATAACTATATCTGTCTAAAAAACAAAAACACTTACACTAACAAAAAATAATTTAACTCCCTTAAAAATGAAAACAGAACAACGCAACTGGACATCAAATAAAGGATGGCAACAAGCATCAGACAAAGGACTTAACGGCTCTGCAAATTTTGTAACCGTATTTGGTTCACGCGGTGCATTAAGTGACCCAGAACGCTTTAACGAAATTAAAGCCTTCTATCCCAACGCTCAAATAATGTCGGGGACCACATCAGGAGAAATTTTTAACGACTCTGTTTATGATGATTCTATTGTTGTATCGGCAGTAGAGTTTGAAAAAACAAAAATTAAAACGGTTAAAGCTACTATTAACGAACACAATGGAGACAGTTATGCAACCGGTGCCGCTATTGCAAAACAATTAATAGCAGCCGACCTGAAACACGTTTTCGTATTATCTGACGGATTAAAAGTAAACGGCAGTGAATTATCACGCGGATTGAATGACGCACTTGAAAACAAAGTTACCGTAACAGGTGGCCTTGCAGG
>SXHM01000023.1 GCA_005773695.1 Bacteroidota bacterium | reverse complement strand
TCCTATCTTATGATGCTAAAATAAGATCAGACGGAACACCCGACACCATTAGAAATACCTCTATTCACATTGAATGGGAAGCCGGATTTGCTCAAAGCAACAAAGGAAATATATGTGCTGAGCTTAACCGACAAGGGAAAAGTTGTGGTTTCTTTAGTGTCGGTCACGATCGTGGCGATGTTATATGGAATTGGCCAACACTGGATGATTGGGTGCATGTAGAAGGCCTCCGCGTTTGGGATCGCGGGCATCCTCCTGCAGCAACCGAAATACATCCTGCAAGATTGATTGCCACCCGAAGAAATCTTCCAGCAAGATTAACTATTGATAGTTCTTTCAAATACGCTACCCGCATCGACATTTTTGCAAGCGGTGATGGTGGTGCTTTTGATAATAATCGAACCAATCAACCCAACTTTGTACGCAAAGTAAAAATGAGTTCAAAAGATTATGTATTCACAGTTAAACAAACCTTACCAAAACCTTCTGAGAATGCTGTTTTAAAATATGCTGTAAAAGATAGAAAAGGAAACAGTTTTACAGTTTCTGCTTCAATAACAACCAATTCTAAAGAAGGAACTGTTACAATTAAAATACCTTGGAAATCAGCTGCCATAAGCGATGAAGCAATTTTTGCAAAGTCGGTTTACCTCTACTGGGATGAAGGAACAGGTGTTTCCCCAGATTACAAAATAGATGAAGTAACTGTAACACTTAATGAATTGCGTTTCGACCGCTTTCACGAAGCATTGGGCCAAGCGGAAGTGCGCCTGTTTCTTGACATTGGCGGCAACTATCTTTTTCTGAATGAGTTTGCAAATGTTGCTGACATAATGAATGACGGTTTGGGAAAAACAAGAAGAAAAAAATGGAATTTCAATATTCCATTTACCCTTTATGTTCCGCACGAAAAAAAATTCCGGGTTACTGCAAATGGCTTTGAAGCAGATGGAGTTGATAAACTTTTCGGACATATTGTTGACAATTATTCGCCCTGCACACCGGCAACAAAAAAGATGATTAACAACATGATGATTGACTTAGCTCCTGTTGGTATTGGTGGCTGTTTAGATGACCCCTTGGGTAATGCTATTCGCTTTCACACTGCTTCTGAATTTCCCGGAAAATATATGGACTTTGTTGTACGATCCGATGACAGCTATCATGAAGATGGTTGTCCATGCGCAAGCTTCTCAACTAAGAATATAATGTCAATTGGTTATCGTGTAGAAAAAACGATTCCTTAAGCCTGCGACTCTTCTGCTTTTGACACTGTGGTTTCGGCAGGATTGCTCATAAAAAACTTCCGCTGAAAAAGCAGTATTAACGCAACACCGAAGGTAATAGCTGCATCTGAAATATTAAACACAGGGCGAAAAAACAGGAAATGTTCGTTTGCCCAAAGCGGAAACCACGAAGGAAAATGTCCTTCAATAATAGGGAAGTAAAGCATGTCTACTACCCTTCCGTGTAAAAATGTTGCATATCCACCTTCTGAAGGAAAAACCCTTGCTACTTCACCATAGCTTTCACTGAAAATCATTCCGTAAAAAGCACTGTCAATAATATTTCCGATTGCACCTGAAAACACCAAAGAAATGCTTATAACAGCAAGTGATGGTGCATTGGTTTTAATCAATGAGTAAAGGTACCAGCCAATTCCGGCAACAGCAGCAATGCGAAAAACGCTTAGAAAAAGTTTACCGTATTCACCGGCAAGCTCCATCCCGAAAGCCATTCCGTTGTTTTCTGTAAAATGCAGAATAAAAAGTCCGCCAAGAAACTCATATTCCTGACCTATAAACATGTGGGTTTTGACCCAAATTTTTAAAGCCTGGTCAAGAAAAAGAACAGAAAAAATAACTAAAATCGCTTTTTTCAAAATCGGATATTATCCCTGCATATTCTTCGCCTCTATGCTCAATGTAGCATGGGGAACAACACGCAAACGGTCTTTTCCAATCAGTTTTCCTGTAACGCGACAGATTCCGTACGTCTTGTTTTGAATACGAATGAGCGCGTTTTCAAGGCTCTGAATAAATTTCTGCTGACGTACCGCAAGTGCGTTACTTTCTTCTTTTGATAATACATCCGATCCATCTTCCAACAATTTAAATGTTGGTGAAGTGTCGTCTGTTCCGTGATCGTCTTTATGAGAAATAGTGGCCTTCAATAATTCGTAGTCATTACGAGCCTCAACTAACTTTTTAAGAATAAGTTCTTTAAATTCTGCTAATTCTTTATCTGAATATCTAACTCTGTTTTCGTTGTCTTGCATAGCTCCCTTTGGGACTTTTAATTGTGCTTGTGGTATAATAATTGGCGCGTGAATCGGGTCCGGATCAATTGAACCTTCATACGAGCGTCTTTCGGGTTTTGATAATTTTTTAGGCTCTGCTTTTACAGGTGCCGCTTTGGGTGCAGGTGCAGCCGGTTTCGCTTTTGCAACTACTGGTTTCGCAACTACTTTTGCTACTGCCTTTTTAGCTACCGGTTTTGCAACTACTTTTTTAGCCGGCTTCACAGCAAGCTTCTTAGCAACTACTTTTTTAGCTACAACCTTTTTTGCAGGCTTTTTAGCTACTGCTTTTTTAGGCGCAGGTTTCTTTGATGCTACTTTCTTTACTGGCTTTTTTGTAACTACCTTTTTAGGGGCTGGCTTTTTTGCAGCAGGTTTTTTAGCAACCACTTTTTTAGGAGCAGGTTTCTTAGCTGCAGGCTTTTTTGCTGCAACTTTTTTCACAGGCTTTTTTGCAGCAACCTTTTTAGGGGCTGGCTTTTTAGCTGCCGGTTTTTTAGGCGCAGCCTTTTTAGCGGGCTTAGCAGGTGCTTTTTTAGGCGCAGGCTTAGCTGCTTTCTTTGCAGGTTTGGTAGGTTTTTTTGCCATAATTCCTCTTTTTTAATTCAAAATACTAAGTGAAATTAACGTGGATAAATTTTCTTCCACTTCTACCGGAACTCCTTCTGTGGCGCTGATTTCATCCACAATATCAAGGCTTTCCGCCAAAATTTCGGTGCAAATATAATTTAAATTGCTTTGGATAGCCGAATTGATTCCTTCGTGTGATTTCATTTTCAGTCTGATACGGTCGGTTACCTTAAAATCCCTGTCTTTTCGGATGTTCTGGATGCGGTTCACAAACTCACGGGCAATCCCTTCCTCGCGTAATTTCTCTGTAATAGTATTATCCAACGCAACAGTCAGCTTGCCTTCACTTGCAACAAGCCATCCCGGAATATCCTGCGAACTGATTTCAACATCTTCCATTGAAAGTTGAATTTTTTCGCCTTCAATCTCCAGATTGTAGTTTCCGGTTTGTTCAATTTCCGCAATCTGCTCTTGCCCGAATTTGTTCACTTCTGCCGCTATTACTTTCATGTGTTTCCCGAATTTAGGACCAAGCGATTTGAAATTCGGTTTTATTTTCTTTACAAGAATTCCCGATGAATCGGTCAAAAACTCAATCTCTTTCACATTCACTTCGCTGAGGATTAAATCTTTTACTGCTTCCACATTCTTATGAAATTCATCATTCAAAACAGGAACCATAATACGGCTCAACGGCTGACGAACCCTTATTTTACTGCCTTTACGCAACGAAAGCACCAACGAAGAAATCCTCTGCGCCAATTCCATCCGCGCTTCCAGTTGCTTGTTGATTATTTTTTCATCTGCCACCGGAAAATCAGAAAGGTGAACTGAAACTGAAGTATCTTTTCCTGTCGCAAAATTCAAATCGCGGAAAAGTTTATCACTGTAAAAGGGTGCAACAGGTGAACTCAATTTTGCAATCGTTTCCAAACATTTGTAAATAGTCTGGTAACCCGAAATTTTGTCTTTCGTGTAATCACCTTTCCAGAATCTTCTTCGACTCAAACGAACATACCAATTACTCAAATGCTCGGTTACAAAATCCTGTATCGCTCGTCCTGCCTTAGTTGGCTCGTAGTCTGCCAATGCTTCATCCACATCTTTCACTAATGAATTCAATAGAGAAAGAATCCATCTGTCTAATTCAGGTCGCTCATCAACCGGAATTTCTGGTTCCGTATACGTGAACTTATCAATGTTGGCATAGAGAGAGAAAAACGCATACGTATTGTGCAACGTTCCAAAAAATTTACGTTGTACCTCAGCGATTCCTTCGGTATCAAATTTCAAATTGTCCCAGGGCTGTGCATTGGTAATCATATACCAGCGCGTGGCATCGGCACTGTATTTATCAATCGTTTCAAAGGGGTCAGCAGCATTGCCCAAACGCTTACTCATTTTGTTACCGTTCTTGTCCAGAACCAAACCGTTTGAAACAACCGTTTTGTATGCAACCGAATCGAACAGCATCACGCCAATTGCATGAAGCGTGAAAAACCAGCCACGCGTCTGGTCAACACCTTCTGCAATAAAATCTGCCGGAAAATATTTCTTCTCGTCAATCAGTTCTTTGTTCTCAAACGGATAATGCAACTGCGCATAAGGCATAGCACCGCTGTCAAACCACACATCAATCAAATCAGGTTCGCGGAACATTGGTTTTCCTGAATCAGAAACCAGCACCACTTTATCAATGTAAGGTTTATGCAAATCGTGAACATCTGTCAGTGTTTCAAAACCTGCCTTCACTGATTTTTCAATTTCAGTTTTCAATTGCTCTACTGAATTAATAACCTTTTCTTCCGTTCCATCTTCGGTTCTCCAGATAGGAATTGGAATTCCCCAAAAGCGTGAGCGTGATAAATTCCAGTCCACCAGGTTCTCTAACCAATTTCCGAAACGCCCGCTACCCGTAGCTTCCGGCTTCCAGTTGATTTCTTTGTTTTTCGAAATCAGCTTATCCTTCATCGCAGTAGTTTTAATAAACCACGAATCCAAAGGATAATACAACACCGGTTTATCAGTGCGCCATCAATGTGGGTAGCTGTGCTCGTACGTTTCTTTTTTAAAGAGTTTTCCTTCTTCCTGCAATTTCAGAACAATACGTTCGTCCACGCTCAGGTAGGCTTTCAACTCCTTTATTTTTCCTGTTGCTTCCAAAACCTTTTTCTGCTTCTGAAATTCTTCTTTCTTTTCATCATCGCTCAGATAAGCCTCTTTCACATATTCATCTCCATACAGAAAAACACCATCTTTTACTTCAGGTAAAAAGCGGCCTCGCTTGTCAACCAAAGTCAATGAACCAATGCCGTTTTGCTTCGCCTCTCTAAAGTCATCCGCACCAAAACTCGGAGCAATGTGAACAATCCCCGTTCCGTCAGATGTAGTTACAAAATCACCCAATACAACTTTAAAAGCATCGCCATCGCTAGGTTGTGTAAAAGGCAATAACTGCTCATAACGCGCACCCTCCAACTCACTTCCTTTAAACTCCCCAACCACCGCAAAAGGAATATTTTTATCTCCCTCTTTATACTCTTCAAATTTCAGTTCCGAATTTTTCTCGGGAAAATATTTTCCTAACAAATCCTTCGCAAGCACAACCGAAACTTGTTTATATGTAAACGGACTAAATGTCCTCACCAACACATAATCAATACTCTTCCCCACCGCCAACGCAGTATTACTCGGCAAAGTCCAGGGTGTAGTTGTCCATGCTAAAAAGTATACATCGCCATCAACCTCTTTCAACTTGTGACTTGTGACTTGTGACTTATCTAATTTAAATTGAGCCACCGCAGTTCTATCCTTCACATCTCTATACGCCCCTGGCTGGTTCAACTCATGCGTGCTCAGTCCCGTTCCCGCTGCCGGTGAATATGGCTGAATGGTATATCCTTTATAGAGCAACCCTTTCTCGTAAAACTTACTCAGCAAATACCAGACACTCTCTATGTAATCATTCTCATACGTGATATACGGATGCTCCATATCCACCCAATAGCCCATCTTCTCCGTAAGGTCGTTCCAAACGTGAGTATATTTCATTACCTCCTTGCGGCAGGCTTTATTGTAATCTTCAACAGAGATTTTTTTGCCAATATCTTCCTTAGTAATGCCTAATGTTTTTTCCACCGAAAGTTCAATCGGCAAGCCATGCGTATCCCAACCGGCTTTGCGCTTAACACGAAAACCTTTCAGCGTTTTGTAGCGGCAAAAAATATCTTTGATAGCCCTAGCCATCACGTGGTGAATTCCAGGTAACCCATTTGCAGAAGGCGGGCCTTCATAAAATACAAAGTCCTGTTTGCCGTTGCGGCTTTCCACACTCTGTTTAAATGTATCTTCTTTTTTCCACACCTCCAGCATTTCCTTCCCTATATTCGAAAGCTCAAGCTGTTTATATTCAGGATATTTTTTTGACACTGTTTTTTGCTTTTTTAAAACGAGGCGCAAAGCTAAGAATTTAGGCAAACCCTAAAAACAGAAGGCGCAGAGAACCAAATCCCCACGCCTTCCGCCACCCAGAGCACCCCTGCTCTATTTCTTTTTCTTGTTCCAGAAATTGGCATTCAAGCCCAACCCGAAACTGGTAGTAAACTCACTCAAATTATACGCTGTTGGTCCGCCCAGATGCTTGCCCGCTGCATAGCGCACATTCACAAACAGGTGAAAAAACTTAACCGCATAAATATTAAAACCTGCATCCAGCGAAATCATGGGATTTGCAGAAATGTTTGATTCTCGTTCCTCCACTATCAATGGATTTTCAATGTCCAGCGGATATAAGTCATTGGTTTGTGTAAGTGCAAAACCAGGTTCCAAACCAATGTAAGGGTCAAACGCTTTGTCCTTTAGTAAATGGTATTGAACACCAGTGTACAGCTGATGATTCATTTTCAATTCAGGCATCGCTTCCTTCCGCGAATTCAAAAAATAGTAAGCGGTAGATGAAATCGATACATGATCGGCAATATAGTATTCCAACACACCACTGATGTAAACATTGCTCATTCCGTTTATCATAAATCCCGGAGCAAAGCTCAGCCCGTTTCGAAGCATGTGATGGTATTTTACTTTCGGATTATCTTCCTGGCCAAAAGCAAACATAGTTGCCGCAATTGCCAGTATTAATATGATTACTCTTTTCATGATTTCTATTTTTTAAAGGTTATTATTTCTCTCAGCTCCCTCTCCTTTAGAGAGGGTTGGGGCGAGGTCTAATTCCACAAATCAAACAGTTTCACATTCAAACTCAGGTTTACTAAAAGATGTCCGTCAAAATCTGTATGCGATGATTTTTCTATAAACAACCTGTCGCGTCCCGATTCGTCTTTATAAAGTTCACCGTGCATATGACCGCCCAAGTGATTCATATATTGGCAGGTGAGCGTAAGGTCAAAATTATCGCTGATGTTATAAGAAGTTCCCAAGCCCATCTGCACAGCCGAACTGTTTATTTTTCCTGAGTTGGCGTGATTACGGTTTTCAAACAAGTGCGATCCGTCAAAGCAATGCCCTGCTATTATATAAGGAGTGAACTTGCCTTTTACCCGTTCGGTATTGAATAGGTAAAACATTACGCTCCATCCGATGTGCATGTCTTTGCGTGTTGCAACTCCGCCCACATCGGTTGCCAGAATGTCGGCATACCATTCGGTATTCAACCTTTTAAGTAAACGCAACCGAAATTGTCCGCCATAGCCCTGGCCAATAAATCCTGCGTCATTAAAAAAACTTACGGAAGTTCGCATACCTAATTCAAAATCTCCACCTCCCGGAAAGATCTTTGATGTTTTCTGCGCCTGCGACTGGTAGCTTACCAGCGCCATGGCAATGATGATAATTAGTTTTTGCATGGCTTTATGAGTTAGTTTATAATGATACTAACGCACACAATTTTTAAATATTGTGCAAAGCCTCAACTTTTTATTTTATCGAAAAACTTTAATCGAAAACAGGAACTATAACTCCTTCTTCAGAAGCCCAGTTTTTAACATTTAAGGTTCTTCCGTTAAAATAAACAGGAATAGAAGTTTC
>SXHM01000238.1 GCA_005773695.1 Bacteroidota bacterium | reverse complement strand
CTGAAAAAGGTAAATTGTGAAGGGTTATTTTCAAACTATATTTGCAGCCCGAAAATCCTGATTGATGAATTTAATAAAAGTATACCCTGCTGTATTTCTCTGTCTTATTTCAATGGGTTGCTTTTCGCAGCAAAACAATATGCTTTCGGGAGTTATTACGGATAAACGTACAGGTGAAGTCTTGCCTTTTGCAACAGTTTCGCTTAAAAAGAGCGCAACCGGAAGCCTGAGTAATGAAAAGGGTGAATTTGATATTCTGCTTCCTGCTAACAGCGAAAAAGATTCGCTTATTGTTAGTTTTCTGGGATATGCTTCGCAGCGAATGGCTCTTTCGGGTATAAAAAACCCGCTTACCATTCAACTTGAAAAAAGCGGAGTGCCTCTTGCTGAAGCTGTAATACGTTCACTTACTCCCGAGCAGTATTTAGTAATGGCTATTCGCAGCATAAAAGAGAATTATGCTAATCAACCTTTTCAAACACTGGGTTATTACCGCGAGCGGGCAAGAGAAAACAAGAATTTTTTAAAAGACGAAGAAGCTGTTTTTAAAACCTATTACCCTTACTATTGTGATACTTCCGCCAACCAGCACCAACTTATGCTGCATCACAAAGGAGAAACCAAACCCCTTCAGATTTTCAAAGATAAGATTGATAAGGCAGTTGAAAAAGAAAAGAAAGAAGCCAAAAAGAATGGTGAAGAAACGGAAGCTATGGATGCAGATGATCTTATTGATAATTTCGGAGGACCGGAAGCCATTTTAAGTTCAGACTTTATCAGTTCACGCGAACTTTTTCTGGACAGCACCAAATTCAAACGTTTTAAATTTTCGTTCGGGGCGCCATCCAGCTTTTTGGGCAAAGACCTTATTACCATCAATTTTGAATCACGAAAGGTGGTGGAGTATCAATGGCAAACCGGTAAACTATTTATGGACCCGTATACCTTTGCTATTGTATCGGTTGACTTTAGCTCTTTTATTGAATTGCCCATGATTGCCCAGCCTGCTTTGTTTGCCCTGGGTGTAGGACTGGAAGAGATCAGTTACCGGAAAAAGTATAATTACTATGAAATGAACGGCCGCTGGTATCCGCAAAATTTCAGACTTGAGGCAACTGCCCGCCTTATCCGCAAACATGTTTTTAAAGCCAATGAAGTTTCGGATTTTAATCTGGAGCAGTTATTTATGATCAGCGAAACAACTATTGAGGATGCTACAGCTGTTGAAAAGGCTAAGCGCTACTCAGCAGATAAAAAATTTGAGGAGCAGGTATTTAATGATACCAACCTTAAATGGGAGGATGTGAACAGTATTAAGCGATAGAAAAAGCGGGTGGAGTTTCGCACTCTATTTTCTATCCCGTATTTTTTCCGGTTCAATTAAACCAAGCAAATCTTTTGGTCTGCCGGCAGCTTTTTTTGCTTCTATCAATTGATTCAGGTGCAGAAATTTTACAGGAATTTCTTCAATCAAAGCTGTGGGTGAAAGTTTGTAGCATTCATAAAATCGTGCTGCAGAAAATCCTTTTAATGAAGTCATAATATCCAATTCAAAACCGGAAGGAAAGAAAAGAACTGTCCGGCCCGGAATTAATTGTGTTGTTTCAATACTTTCAAGATCTCCATTTGCTTCTTCTTTTAATGTATTCCTGAAATTTTTTACGATTTTCAAGTGTGTCTTTAATCCATAAATCAAGATCACCTGTTGTCCGTTGAAAGCCATGGAGGTTAGTTGCAAAACCGCCTACCATGATGTATTTTACAGTGTTGGAATCAAGTAACTTCCAGAAGCCAAGAAATTCTTCATCAAGAATGTCCATTATTTTTCTGCAGGAATAATTTTGGCTTTGCTCAGCATTTTATTGATGCGGATAAGTCGCAGAAGAAATCGAAAACGCTGGGTGTAAATATCATCAGGAGTTTTATTTTTTACAGGCGCTTTCATAAGGCACACAAGTTGATGATTTGTTTTTTAAACAGTCTTTTCTTTGTTGCGTTTATTCATATTCCTGTTCCAGCAATTCTCTGTGCTCGCTGTAAATTTTTACCATCAGTTCACCAAACAAAGTATTGGCCCAGGCAAACCATTTTCGCGAAAAACGCTGAGGATTATCTTTATCAAAAGACTCATGCATAAAGCCCGTGCCGGCATGGGTATGTTTTAGCATTTTTAAACACTGCTTTATTTCATTAGTATCGGTGCTGGTAAGCGCACGCAGAATAATACCCATGGGCCATATCTGGTTATTACCGGTATGCGGACTGCCCTGTCCCTCTGCTGCTTTGCCTTTGAAGTAATATGGATTTTCGTTGCTTAATACAAAAGCTCTTGTGTTTTTATAAATTGCATCATCGGGCTGGTGAGCGCCTAAGTAAGTGAGTGAAATTAAAGAAGGCACATTGGCATCGTCCATTAAAAGCTGCTTGCCAAAACCATCTGCTTCATAGGCATATAATTCACCCAGGGTGGGGTGGTTTAGTACCGCATTTTTTTTAATGGCGGCATCTACTTCTTCTGCAAATGCTTCACATTCTTTGGCAAATGCTTCATCTTTTAACACCGTGTTATAAATTACAGAAAGTTGCCTGAGTGAGAGCACCGCAAAAATGTTGGAAGGAATTAAATACGGATAGGTAGTTGCATCATCAGAAGGGCGGAACATGGAACAAATCATTCCGTTAAATTCTACAGGATTTCCCTTGCCATCGTTTACAGGCGCATCAATAGGATTAAAAGTTTTCCGGATAAAATAATAAGGCGTAGTACCGTCTCTGCGCTGCTCGGTGCGGAATGTTTTTACTACCGTATGTGCCGCCTCATTCCACTCATTATCAAATACGCTTGCATCACCCGTAAGCTCATAATAGCGGTTTGAAAGCCTTATAAAATAGCAGAGCGAATCGATCTCCCACTTGCGTTCGTGCACTCCGGGTTGGGGACTTGGTTTATCATTTTTCCATTCCGATTCTTTGTTCAGGTCTTTGTAAAATGCATTGGCATACGGGTCTTTTAACACACATTTTGCCTGACGACTAACAAGACCCTTTACCAGATTTTTCAGTTCATCATCTTTAGCAATAAGCGGAATATAAGGCCATACCTGTGCCGTTGAATCGCGCAGCCACATAGCATCTATATCACCGGTAATAATAAAGGTATCGGGTTTGCCGTTTATGGGCTCGTAATCAACCGTGGTGTCTAAGGTATTGGGATAGCAATTCTCAAACAACCAGGCCAGCTCTTTATCTTTTATTGCCGCTTTTACTTCGCTCAGTTGTGCTTCAACTGCCTTGCTGGTAAAGGTTCTTTTTTCAAGGGGTGGCCGCTTGCTTACTAATTCTTCTTTCAGAAAAAAATCAAGCGCTACTGACTTAGCCGAAACCAGACTTAAGGCACCCAGAGCCAGGGTGTTTTTATTGATAAAATCTCTGCGGTGCATGAAAGAAGTTTATAAAAAAATTTGCGGAGAAGGTGATAACACAAAACTACTAAAAGTAAGAGATAAGGAAACAGAAAACCCCTTTTACTGCTTCTCATTTTTTCATTCCTTTACATCCCCGCAACACACATCTTAAATAACTATGTCTTCCGCTAAACTGTTTACCCCTTTCCATTTCCCTGATACAGACAAAACAATGCCCAACCGCATTGCGCTGGCTCCCCTTACCAATCTGCAGAGTAATACTGACGGCACCTTGAGCGATGACGAATTTAAATGGCTGCAACGCAGGGCTAAAGAAGGATTTGGATTAATCTGCACCTGTGCCGCATATGTAGCAGAGGATGGCAAAGGCTGGGATGGCGAACTGGGTATTGCCCACGATAGCCATCTTCCCGGCCTTACCCGCCTTGCCGCAGGTGTTCACAGCTATAACAGTCTTGCCCTTGTTCAGATTTTTCATGGAGGTGCCCGCAGCCCTCAGGAATGCACCGGCACACAACCCTGGAGTGCCAGCGCACACACGATGCCTCATCCCAAAACACCTGTTGAGGTGCGCGGAGCAACAACCGATGACATTAACCGCGCGATAGCCGATTTTACAGCAGCCGCTAAAAGGGCCGAACAGGCAGGCTTTGACGGAATAGAACTGCACGGAGCCCACGGTTATCTGCTGCATCAGTTTTTAAGCACGGCTACCAACATGCGCAGCGATGAGTGGGGTGGCTCCCTTGAAAACCGAAGCCGCCTGTTGCGCACCATTCTGCAAAAGATAAAAGCCCTTACCTCCAACAACTTTCTGGTAGGCGTGCGCCTTTCGCCCGAAGATAAATACACCTTTAAAGGAATTGATTTTGACGAAAGTCTGCAGCTTGCCCAATGGCTGGCTGAAGATGGTGCCGCATTTATCCACCTCTCGCCCTGGGATGCCTTTAAAAAACCCGATAAATATGCTGATGGAGATAAAGCCCTTATCACCTATTTCCGTGAGGCGCTGCCACATACACCCATTATGGTAGCCGGGAACATCTGGAGCCGCACTGATGCCGAAAAAGCCATTGAACTGGGTGCCGATATAGTAGCCATAGGCAAGGCAGCCATAGCTCATGCCAACTGGCCCACGCTGGTAAAAGACTTTACCGTGCAGCCTGCTCCGCAACCCTACTCGGTTCAGCATCTTAAGGAACAAGACCTGGGCCCTGTCTTTATCCATTACATGAAAAAGTGGAAGGGTTTTGTGGAAGAACAGAGTTGAATTAACTGAAATTAAAAACAGACACCGGAATACAGAAGCACCGGAAATTATAACACTTTCTGATTTCTTTACTCGTGTGTATTATCCAGGCTAATGGTATACGTTTGTCCGTTTACAGTAACAGTGGCAATATCATCACATACCTGAGGCGTAGGATTACCATAGTTAATGGTGCGCATGGGTTTATTCTGCGGAGTAATAAAGGTAGTACCTGCATAAAAATATTTACGGCAGGCGATTGAAAAATCCTGCATCAACGCAGCACTTGAGTCAATATCTGCAATATAGGTTTCACCTGTTTGAGTAGTGCCGCTGCTGCCCCCCTGAATTGCAATTTTATCGTCAAGGCGTGTGTTCGGGGTATTAAAACCCGAAAGGAATGCCTTTACCTGATGACTTTACCAGACTATTGTTCCTGAACCGTTGGCCAGCTCCAGTCCGCCAACTACATCCCATTTAAAATGCTGGTCGCCAAGAGGACTTAAACCCAAATTGGTTACATCAATATATCCTAACACCTTGTTATTATTTACATAGAAATCAATAAACTCATGATGAAAAACAGCGCCCGAATCTCTTGCCATAGAAGGCGATGGGTGGTTCATTACAATTTTTCCTCTGCGGATTTTGCCATCGTTGCAAAGGCAATTGGTGCTGCCGAAATCAATAGTGGTTACATTAGGCATATCATTGGTATCGCCTCTTAGAATGGTAGCGCAGGGCGAAGAAATTTTTTCCATCTCATCCATTTTAAATGAACTCAGGTCATCATCAATAACTGATTCGTCACCAATACTGGCAATATCATTATAGGCGGTTTGCGAAGCAGCGTTATTGTAAACGGCATTTAAATCATCGTCTTCATCGTCATTATTATTACACGAAACAATCAGTGCAGAAAGCCCTAATATCAGAGATGTTATATGAAACAGCTTATTCATGGCTATATGTTTTTGGGATTTTGATACTTTTGACTTTGATAAAATGAATTGGTTTAATACGCTGCAAAAGTAAAACGAAAGCGCTATTCAGTACATTTTGTTTTTAAGAGTTATGACAGAAAAGAAACCATATCTGAAACCGGTGATAAAAAAAGCGAATCCTGATGTTGACGGGCTTATTAAACAGGCCATACAGCTTCGTCAGGAAAATGCGGCACAAAGCATTGAACTGGCGCTTGCAGCTTTAATGCAATCCGAAAAAAGGGGATACAAAAAAGGCGCAGCCGAATGTCATTACAATTTAGGTATTGCCTATTTCAACCAAAGCAATATTAACGCTGCTCTTGAGCATCTGCATAAAGCCGGTGATTATTATTCGGGCCTGAACATGAAAAAACAGATGGCCGAATCGCTCAATGCAAGTGGGGTGGTTAATAAAAGTAAAGGCTCTATGGACGGTTCGCTGGATGCTCACATGAAAGCGCTTAAACTGTTTGAAGAGATTGACGACAAAAAAGGAATGGCATCGGCCAATAATAATCTGGGGGTGTTGTATAAAGTACAGGGCGAGTTTAACAAAGCATTGCAGTATTTTGAAAAGGCCTTAGACATAAATAACAAAGCAAAAGAAACTTCAGGACTGATAATGGTTTTGGGCAACATTGCCAATATCCACCGCCAAACGGGTAATGACCGCAAAGCCATTGACTACAATAAAAAAGCGCTGGAAATAGCTGAAAGCGTTGGCGATAAAAAAACCTTTCCCTCATTACCAACAACATTGGTCTGGTGTATGAGAAGCAGGGGAAATTTGATGATGCTCTCAGGTATTTTATGAAATCAGTGATGCTGAAAGAGAGTATTGGCGATACCAAGGGAATTGCCTCTACTTACAGCAACATCGGAAATTTATACCGTGCAAAAGGCGATCAGAAAAATGCAGTGAAATATCAGAAAATTGCCTTAGACCTGATTGCCGACTCCAATGCAAAACCATTGGAGAAAGACATTTACAAAGAAATTTCGCAGAGCTATGCCAAAGTAGGAGATTATGAAGAAGCCTACAAAAACCACTTAAAGTTTTTTCAGTTGCACGATGAGTTGTTCAGTCAGGAAGCACGCAACCGTTTGAATGAACTGGTTACCGGATATGAAACGGAGAAGAGCCGCAGAGAAGCAGAAATTTTCAAACTGCGCAATGTAGAGTTGAAAAAACGCAACGATAAAATTCAGAAACAAAGCAAAGTTATTGCCGAAGAAAAACGCAAGTCAGATGAGTTGCTGCCGAATATTCTTCCCGCTGAGGTGGCCGAAGAGTTGAAGAAAAATGCAAAGGTGGCACCCCGCAAATACAAACAGGTAACGGTGCTCTTCACCGATTTTAAAGGCTTTACCGAGCAGGCCGAAAAATTATCTGCCGAAGAACTGGTAAGCGAACTGGATATGATCTTTGGTGCATTTGATCACATATTGCCAAAGTATAATTTAGAAAAAATAAAAACCATTGGCGACAGTTATATGTGTGCCGGAGGTTTGCCAACACCCAACAAAACCAATGCAGCCGATGTTGTTCAGGCAGCACTTGAGATGCAGGAGTTTATAAACAAACTGAAAAAAATACGCCAGAAAAAAAAGCAGCATTTCTTTGATGTGCGCATAGGAATACATACCGGACCGGTGGTTGCCGGTGTAGTGGGCACCAAAAAGTTTGCCTACGATATTTGGGGCGATACCGTAAACACCGCATCGCGCATGGAAAGCAGCGGTGAGCCCGGCAAGATTAATATTTCAGGTGCTACGTATGAGTTGGTGAAGAAAAAATTCAACTGCACACCGCGCGGAAAAATAAAAGCGAAAGGAAAAGGCGAGATAGAAATGTATTTTGTGGAGGTGAAATAATAGTTCATCAAAGAGATTTTATGGAATCTCTGCCCTTTGTACATCTGAGGTGTATACCTCAACGTATTTACATTGATGAAAGCAGCTTTACTTCTTCCCGTTTTCTTTTTGCTGTTAACCAACTGTAATGCACAAACCTTTACCGATGTAAAATGTGCCACCTATATTGATTATCCTGGCGGTTTATCAGCCGGCTATTCCAGGTACTCAAGCATTACCATCAACAAGGGCAAAAATGAATATAACATAGAAGCCAGGAGCCCCATAGGCTGGGATTTTTTTGCGACTGTGCCTTATACCAAAGAAGAACAGTTAAAAGAAAAACAGGATACCACTATGTGGTTTCTTGGATTTTTTAATCCCGATCATTATGTATCGGTAAAGGAGATTTATACCCTTAACGGTAAAGACTTCATTATTTACAAGCACCTTGATTATAACTGCTATGATATGTTTTGTGGTTCCATGCATGGGCATATGCCCTCTAATACAGGCACCACCTGGTTCAGTCCTGAGTATGGAATGCTTATCCGTATGATTCACGATAGGGAATACGATATAATGATAAGTATGAAAGAAAAAGAAATACCCCGCGAACTGGTGCTGGCTATTCTTGAAAAAGCAGAAGCTCCTGCTGTTATTGTTGAGCGTTATAAAAGTGATACGGTCAAGTAATTAAAACCTAACCCCAACCCCAACATTGCCCAGCATAGCAAAATACCAGGTCTGCACATCGGGTGTTTTTACTCCTGCATGAACAATTAACGAAAGCGTGAAACGCTTCCAGTAAGTACACTGCACCCCCGCTTTGCCCATGAAATAAAAATACAAACCCTGATAAACACCTTTGTTTTCATCTACCTGCACATCCACATCGCGCTTCAGATAGGCACCCTGCATGGAGACACCTGTAACAGGAGTATACTTTTTCTGCCCGATAGGATAATAGTTTAGGTCAAAGCCCGCACGGATATATGTTGCCAGTTCTTTGCGGTATTTTCCCATATCGCTGCTGTTGTAGTTTTCAATTGCTTTGCCTAATGGACTGTAAAAAGTAAGTGGCATCGTAATCCCAACCTTTCCCTCACCAGGAACAAAGTCAACACTGAATGAAATGTTTTTCAGCATCAGATCAAGCACGTTAACCGAAATAAGATTTCTTTTCAGTTCCACCGGTTCAGGTCTTATTTTCTTTTGAAGGGGCTTGGGCTCTTTTACTTCTTTAGCTGTTTTATAGCGCAGGGTGTCTGCATGTTCTTTCAGCCAAAGGGTATCCTGCTGCTGGGCGTTTGTAATACTAAACAGGAAAAGAAAAAAGAAAATACCTGTTATTGATTTCATTGGCTGTTTCCCCCCTCTCCTGTTGGAGAGGGGTCGGGGGTGAGGCTAATTTATGGAATAATTCCCTTGCCTGCATCCAATACTTGTTTTTAACACTTTTTAACACTCGATTTGGTATCTCCGATTTATTTTGCTTAATTTTATTCACGTTTTTAAAATCCAATACTATGAACTACACACTACTAAAATCATCAGCATTTGCATTGCTGCTTGCAGGATTTTCCGCAACAGCGCAAACAACAGTTAACTCCGATGTGCTTGACATCAACAACATCCGGGCAACCATTAACGCTAATGGTCGCCTCTTCGGAAACATGATTGATGCTCCCGACATGGAAAAGAAAGGTTTTGAAATTAAGAACACCGATGGAAAACATGCTGTTCACATTGCCGGCATCTGGATGGGCGGCAAAGAAGGCAGCAAGTACCACATTTATGCTCCAACCTTTGGTCAGTGGGGAACCGACATTTTTCCCGGGCCTGTAATGAAAGAAGAATTTTATTCAGCAGCTGAAGATGAGAAATGGAATCGTGTGTGGAAAATCACCAAAGAAGAAGTTAAAAATCATATGGCCAATTTCTCAAGCCCTGAGTATATGATGCCCGAAGTTATTGCCAACTGGCCTGCATCGGGTGATATTGAAAAAGGATAATCGCCTAACCTTGCTCCTTTTGCAGATGCAAACGGAAATGGAATTTACGACCCGCAAAACGGTGATTACCCTTCTATAAAAGGTGATGAAGCAGTATTGTTTATTTTTAACGACCACCGCGGTGAGCACACCGAATCCAACACCTACAAAATGGGGATGGAAGTAATAGGATTGGCTTATGCATTTGATTAAAGAGTGAAAGCATACAGTAATACT
>SXHM01000022.1 GCA_005773695.1 Bacteroidota bacterium | reverse complement strand
GCGTCAGGCAGGCTTTGAATTAGGAAACACTCAAAGCTGCGTAACTCCTGTTTACCTCAACGGAACAATCCCTGAAGCAACCAATCTTATTCTTGACCTGCGCGAGAACTACGATATTTTCTGCTCCATGGTAGTATATCCCGTTGTGCCAAAAGGAATTATTCTGCTACGCTTAATACCAACCGCAGTGCACACAATGGAAGATGTGAAATATACCATTGACACATTTTCTAAAATACGCGTAAACCTTGAAGCCGGGAAATACAAGGGAACTGTAGTTACGCAGGTGCTGGCATAGAAGAATTTGTGATTTAGAGATTGGACGATTGCAATCATTAATTCACCAAATCATTAAATCACTAAATCATTTGAATGAGGATACTTCTACCCGTTGATTTTTCTTCCAATTCAAGAGTGGCGGTTTACTACGCACTTGAACTGTTTCCGCAGGCAGACAATACGTTTATCCTTTTCCATTGCGCCAAGCCCGAGACCGAAGAAGCCGAGAAAAAACAGTTTGATGAATTTATTGCAACGCTATCAACCGATACAATATTTGAAACACTGACCGCAACAGGAATAACCGCAGAAGAAATAAAAAACTACTCATTGGAAACCCAAGCCGACATTGTTGTTTTAGGAAGACACGGCAAACTCAACAACCCTGAAAACGTATTTGGCAAAACCATTTCGGCATTGATGGGCAATATTGAAACACCGCTTATAGTAGTTCCTGAAGCTCATCGCAGCACTCTGCCCAGGAAAATTATTTACGCTTCAGATCTTACAAATATTAATGAAGAGCTAAAAAGTATTATCCGTTTTGCAAAACGCTTTGATGCACTTATCCACATCCTGCATATTGTACCCGAAGAACTGGAAGACCAGACCTTTGATGAAGAGCAGCGCGACCTGCAAATGGTAACCCGTAACCTTTACCCGAAAATAAAATTTACCCCATTTACAAGCACAGGGATTATTGAAGGCATTGATGAATTTGTAAAATGTGAATACCCCGACCTGCTGGCATTCTACAAACACCCCGGCAACCTGTTACAAACCCTATGGGATATGGCCCTTGCCGAAAAGGTAAGTATGCACAATCATTTGCCGGTGCTACTGTTTAGGAAAGAAGAGTAATGAAAAAGCCCCGCAATCTCTTGCGGGGCTTTTTATAAAACGAATCAATTGTTTTACTTGGGTGCATTTGACTTATCATTTGACCCCGGATTTACCTGTAAAATATCTTTTTCAGACGCCTGATATTTATATTTTTCATCCTGCCACATTTCTTTTGTTGGAGCATCTTTCGCTGGCTCTTCAGATTTTAGTTCTTTATTTGATTTTTCAATCAGAGCATTGGCATCATTTGCTTTTGGATCATGTTTGCCTGAATTCTCAGGTCTTTCAAAATCAGACGGCAAAGCAAGTTCCTTACTACGCTGTTCGGTAATTAATTTGGCATCTTCACGCGCTTTATCTTCAGTTGCCTTAAGTCTCGCAGGTGCTTCTGACCACCATTTTGTTACCTTATCTTTAATTGCCTGGTCAACACTTAACGAATTAATAAGTGCCTCATTTGATTGATTTTCTTCAACTGCTTTTGCTTTTAACTGAACTTTTGCCATTGCCACATAATCAAAAGAAGCACTTGATATGTTGCCCTGCGCATTTACTCTAAATCCCTTTGAATTTTTTTCTACAACTGAAAGAATTATCCCTTCCTTGTTTGGAGTTACAGTAACCACCGGAATTACAGCATTTAGTTGCATCGAGAAATCTTCGTTGAAATTTACCCATACTTCGTTGCCGGTTAATTCATAACTGCCAAAATCATTGATGGATTTGCTGTTAGTATTCATACCCAGCGTTTCTTTAATTTCTTTTATCTCCTCCCTGTTATATTTAACCCCTGCAAGGCTCAGCGTTGACAATGCATAGATATCAACTCCTGAAAAAGCATTATCCTGAATATAGTCCGGAGCTTCATCTAAAATTACACCTAAGTGCATGTTGGGTCTGTACTTAGGGTCATACTCACCATCTAATTCATCTTTCTCATGTTTATACTTGTAAAAAGATGGTTGCAGTTTATCAATATCAGCCATCACCTGCTCATACAATGATTCTTTAAGTGGTGTAATATCCCTTTTCAAATCTCGTCTGGATGGGTCAATAATGTTATTAGCATACATATAATACCAGTAGTTACCGGAAGTTCCTAAATATCCATAGTTACCATGACTCGGAATTACATATTTGTCATACAATCCTCCACTTATGCTGACCATATTGAAATAAGCAAGATTGGTACTATTGTTTGAATTGATATGAATACCCGATGAAGCTCTCCATTGTAACCATGCATCATTATAATCGCCTATACCACCATCGTCAGAAACAACAATACCTGCACCACCCGCATTGTTGTAGTTGGCATACATATTTGCAGCTATACCATGAACACTTCCTATAGCATTTCCATAACCGGCAAATCCTCCTGTGCCGAGTACGGGTTTGCTGTTATATGCTCGTATCCAGGTTCCATCGGTCATGTGAAAACCACCTCCGTAATCCTGAAAATATAAGCCACTTTGACCTAACGGGCGAAACCAGTTGGTTGTAAACGTCTGTCCATCTGCATATACATAAAACACATCAGAACCTGCTCCGTTACCAACTCTTAATGTCTGTGTTGCACCTGTTGTTCCATTGTCCCAGTTAAGAATTACGGCATTTCCTGCATTTGAATTTAAATGCAGATTTGGCGTTAAGCGTATAGCATTGTTTGAAGGGCAATTACCCTGTATACATGGCACTACACCCGATATTCTTAAATTTTCATTAACCTGTACATCACCTCCTGCATAACTTCCATCATTGCTTATTCCTGCACGGTGTTGGGTTGCTGCTTCAAAATAAACTGTTCCACTATTAAAATAAGCACCTCCGGGTGAAATAAAATAAGATGAAGCATTAATATATGGATTTGCTGAATTAAAAGTCAGGTCACCCTGCATCCAAATACCAGTTCCTAAAGCAACTTTTGTAACTCCGTTTTCCATTACCAACAGTTGATGTGAGAGTGGAGATTTTGATTGCCCGCCTACGTTAGTATGGGTCCAGGCAAGACCATATAAATTACCGGGATTTGTTCCGTTTGCTGCAAGACGGTAAGAAGTTCCCATTGCAAAAACGTTTTGGTATCTGTAAGAATCGTAAACACCTACCAATCCAGTTCCATAATTATTGGTTGCAAGGATATCACCAACGTTTGAGATGGTATTACTATTCATGTTTAGTGTGGTAGTTGCCGTATGATTACCCAAGTTATCACCAGGGGCTGAACCTGCAGATTCAGCATAACGGGCAACATCAACTCTTACACCATATGTGTTGGTTCCATTCCACCCCATTAAAGTAGGATAACTAGCAGTCCAGGCAACTTGTGCATTAGTATTATTAACGGCACCTCCATCAGGTGAAGTGCCCGCTGAGGCATCAAATATGGTGTGACTGTTACCATAATTTTTCCAGGAAAGTTATTCCGCTACAAATCCGCGGTGAACACCGCTCCAGGCAGTTCTGGTTGGGATGCCGGCAAGGTTGGCATAGGTAGTTGCACCCGCATCTATACGTGACCATCCGCCAATTGCACCGTTTTCAACAGTTCTCATCCATACACCTGCTGTAGATGCGCTGAAGCGAGGAAAAGCAAGCTCCATTGAATATCCCCCTGCTCCTCTTGCAGGATAATCTGAACCTAGACTTACTACCTGGCGGTACCATTGCGATGAGGTGGCATTGGGTGTATTAGTGCTTCCCTGCACATAATTCCAGCCCCAATAACTAGGTACTGTGTTAGCATCTGAATAAGTATTGTGTAACTGAAATTGCCCGAAATTTCCCTGCGGGCGTAGGCCATTACCGGCAACAGTTGTGTTACCATAATCAAGACTTATGGTTCCGGTAGATGTAATGGTTCCTCCAGTTATACCATTGCCTCCGGTGGCAACGCTTGTTACTGTACCACCTGAGTTAGTAGGTACAACCCATGTTCCATCACCTCTAAGAAATGTAGTACCTGTTGCTCCGGCTGGCAATTTTGCAACTGTAACTGCATTGGCGGCAATATCAGCGGTTGCTATAGTTCCGTCAGCAATATCAGCACTAACAATAGTTCCGTCAGCAATATCAGCGCTTACAATAGTTCCGTCAGTAATATCAGCCGATACAATGGGACCATATGTTGGAACTCCTGCTGCATTACCATGTAAAACAGTTGTAGTAGTTCCGGCTGCACCCTGTACTATTTGTGTTCCGTTTGAAACCATAATCGCACTTGCTGTTAAAGCAGTTCCTGAATTGGTTCCACCTCTTGCTATTGGTAATACGCCCGAAGTAATATCACCTACATCCAATCCTGCAACATCAGCTGTACCTATGCTGCCATCTGATACATCTGTTCCGGTAATAGTTCCGTCCGTAATTTCTGCTGAACCTATAGCATTTGTAGTAATGGTTGGATTAGGGTAGGTACCTGTTAAGTCCCCTCCTGCTGCACCTGTTGGCGGAGCTCCTGAAGTAGTATTGGCTATCAACACCCAGGTTGTTCCATTGTAATAATAAAAACCTGGCGTACCATCGGTTTGATCCACCATTAAACCGTCACGGGCTGCATTAACAGGTATTGCACCGCGTTGTGCGGCTGTCATGCGCGGAACTAAAACGCCCTGGCTGGTACTTTGTGCCTGAAATACGGCTGATGCATCACGCGTAGTTGCATTGTTGGGGTCTATTAATACACCATCTGTACCTTGCGCAAATACGCTGAAAGATATTGATGTACTTGCTAAAAAAATAAATATTGCTTGTTTCATTTTGCTGATTTTTGATTTAAATCGTTACAATGATAATTATAAAAAGTTTTGAGTGTATTACAATAATTACGCAATAATTAGTTTTCCAAGTATGATAATTCAGATTATTTAAATGTATTGCTATCGGTATATTGAGCTGGGATGTAAATAGTCAAATTATCAGGGGAATTCAAATTCTGACCAATATAAAAATCGATGAATAACACTTCAGTTAATTTCAATTGGCAATAACTTACCTTTGCTTTCCTGTGGAAACCGCTCCCCTCCTGCTCAAACATTTTCAGCATACCCCCACGGGTGACCAGGCCGCACTGATTGAAAAACTGGCGGAATTCATAAATCCCGAAAGCGGGCGCAAAATATTTGTCATTAAAGGCTATGCCGGAACCGGAAAAACAAGTATGGTCAGTGCCATTGCCAAAACGCTTTCGCGCCTGGATAAAACAACCGTGTTATTAGCTCCGACCGGACGAGCAGCAAAAGTGCTGAGCAACTTCACCGGACGCAAGGCCTTTACCGTTCACAAAATAATATACCGCATGAAAGTGGCACCGCATGGTGGCGCTTATTTTCAGCTCAAAGAAAATGTGATGAGCAACGCAGTTTTTATTGTGGACGAAGCCTCCATGATTTCGGGCAGCGAAAGCAACAGCAACTTTGCACAATCGGGCAACCTGCTTGACGACCTTATGCAGTTTGTACAAAACGGAGTAAACTGTAAAATCATTTTTATTGGCGATGTGGCACAGTTGCCGCCCGTAGGTCTTTTGGTAAGTCCGGCTTTGGATGTAAAATACCTTGAAAGCCATTTCTTTGGACAAAAGATTGATACGATTACGCTGCGCGAAGTAGTTCGTCAGCAGAAGGATTCAGGAATACTAGCCAACGCCACCAACCTGCGCAGCAACCTTGAAAACAAGATAAAACAAATCAGTATTCAGCTTTATCCCGATGTAAAGAAAATAGTAGGCAACGAGCTGGAAGATGCGCTGAATGAGGCTTACCACGAATACGGCAGAGATGGCTGCATATTTATCACCCGTTCCAACAAACGCGCTTATCAATACAATCAGGAGGTGCGCAACCGCTTACTTGGCCGCGAAGAAGAAATTTCGCCCGGTGATTACCTGATGGTGGTAAAGAATAATTACCACTGGCTGCCTCCTGAATCAGAAGCCGGCTTTATTGCCAATGGCGATATGATTGAGCTGCTGAAAATAAAAAACATAGATGCCATGCACGGCTTTCGCTTTGGCGATACTACTTTCCGAATGATGGATTATCCCGACCAGCCTCCAATTGAAGGCAAAGTGATACTGGATACCGTTGCATCGGAATCACCTTCATTAACCTTTGAACAAAGCAATGAATTATATCAGGCTGTTGCGCAGCAATACAAAGACATTCCTTTGAAAATTGAGCGCAATAAAAAGATAAAAGAAGACCCGTTTTACAATGCATTGCAGATAAAATTCGGTTATGCCGTTACCTGCCACAAAGCCCAGGGCGGACAATGGCCCGCAGTGTTTGTTGACCAAGGTTATCTTACTGATGAAATGGTAAATACCGAATACCTGCGGTGGCTCTACACCGCGTTTACACGCGCATCACAAAAACTTTACTTGGTTAACTTCAGCGAACAGTTTTTTAAACCCTTGCCTTAATCTGGCGTTTGTGCTTCACTTCATCAATCTCAATCTTACTGATGATTTCGTACATTATTTCGGTAGTACCTGCACCCACAGTCATTAAGCGGATATCACGGAACGAACGGGCAACACCATAGTCTTCCATATATCCCCAACCTCCATGTATCTGAAGCGCTTCATTAATGATGTTGAAAGCCTCTTCGCAAACAAACGCTTTTGCAATAGAAATAATTTTGTAGGCCTCAGGACCTTTTTCAATAAACTCGGCAACTGCGCGGTAAGAAAGCGAACGACAGGCCTCCACACCAATTGACATTTTGGCCAGTTTATGACGCAACACCTGAAATTTACCAATCGGACGACCAAAAGCCTGACGCTCTTTCATATATTTTTTAGCCTTCTCCATTGCCGATTCTGCAGCAGCAGTTCCGGTAATAGCAGCTATCAGACGCTCTTCTTGAAAATTACTCATAATGTAGTAGAAACCAAAATTCTGTTCGCCCAGCAAAGCAGATTTTGGAACAATACAATTTTCAAAAAACAATTCGCCTGTGTCAGACGAGTGCATTCCTAATTTATTGTGAATAGAATTAGCAGAAAAGCCCGGAGTATTTGTATCAAATAACAAAAGCGAGAGGTTATGCCCTTCTCCTGTACGTACCACTAATACTATAAAATCAGCCATTGTTCCGTTTGTGATAAAGGTCTTTGAACCGTTTACCACAAAATGGTCGCCTTTATCTTCTGCAGTAGTTTTTATTCCGCCAACATCTGAACCAGCACCCGGTTCGGTAATTCCCAACGCAGCAACTTTTTCACCGCGTAAAGCAGGTGCAAGATATTTTTGTTTCTGCTCTTCGGTTCCTAAGGCATTAATTGCAGGAAGCGGGAGATACGTGTGTGCATATAACGACATGGAAAGTCCGCCAATATTGGCTTGTGATAATTCTTCGGCAATTACCACTGCCGACCACATATCCATTCCGCTGCCTCCGTAGGCAACAGGAAAACTTACGCCAAAAAATCCCTGCTCGCCCATTTTGCGAAACACTTCGCGGTCGCAGATTTTTTCTCTCTCCCACTTTTCAATATTTGGACGGATTTCTTTATCAACAAATTGCGAAAAGCTGTCGCGGAGCAGGTTGTGTTCTTCGGTAAAAGGATTGGTGTTGTACATGTTAGAGTTTTAAAATGTTGAAATATGAATTAAAAGTATGTTTATTATTTCAATGGAATATTAAGCATAGCGCGGGTTTCTTCAATGCTGGATACTTCCCTGCCCAGCATACGAATCAGTTTTGCAGCTGCATCAATCAACTCGCCATTACTCTTTGCCATTTCTCCTTCAGGCAGGTAAAAATTATCTTCCAGTCCGGCACGGATATGACCATCAACTGTAATAGCAGCAGCAATAGCTTGCCACTGTTTACGGCCTATACCAATCACCTGCCAGTGCGATCCCGCAGGAACACATGATGCCTGATGCAGGATATTTTTTGTTGAAATAGGAATACCTCCCAACACACCCATTACAAAACTGAATACATACGGTTTTTGCAAAAGTCCCATGTCAATTAAAGGTTCGGCATTATTGATGTGTCCGTTATCAAACACTTCCATCTCGGGAATTGTTCCGGCTTCTTTCATTTTTTCAAGATAAAACTGAATATCGGTAAAGGAATTTTGAAACACAAAATCGTGATAAAATTTTTTGTGCTTTGTTGAATAGATTCCATAATTCATAGAACCCATATTTAATGCGGCCATGTCTGGTTTTAAAGCAACGATATGGTGAATACGCTCTTCTCTTGAAAGGCCTACAGCGCCTGTGCTGTAATTAATAATAGCCGTAGGACATAGTTTGCGAACCTCCTCACCTATCTGTCTGTAAGTTTCAATATCATAAGCCGGTGAGCCGTCACCTTGCCTGGCGTGAATATGCAGAACACTTGCGCCTGCATCAACGGCACGCTTTCCTTCTTCAGCTATTTCTTTTGGCGTATATGGAATATAAGGACATTGTTCACGTCTTGCCAATACTCCGGTTAATGATGCGGTGATTACTATTTTTTTTGCCATAATATTATTTTTATTTTCCTTTCCACTCGGGTTTTCTTTTCTGCATAAACGCCATCATTCCCTCTGCTGCATCTTCGGTCTGTATAGCCTGTCCAAGCATTTCTTTTAAATATTTATGTGCCTCAGCAGCAGGTATATTTTTCAGATTATCAAACGCCTGCAAACCTAAACGAATTGCAGAAGGCGAAAATTGAAAAATCTCATCAACCAAAGCCTTAACTTCAGAATCAAGGTTTTCGCTTTCAACTACTTTAGTAACCAATCCGAGTTTTTGTGCTTCCACTGCATCAACTGATTTTGCACGAATACAAAAATCCAAAACCGCACGTGGCGGCATTATCTGCAACATACTTTGCATAACCTGAAAAGGAAATAATCCACGTTTTACTTCGGGCAAACTGAATGTTGTATTTGGTGTTGCAATAACATGGGTACATCCACAAATCAGCAAAAAACCACCGGCTAAGACCGGGGCATGAACTTTTGCAATGCATGGTTTGTGTAAGTTATTAAAGACATTACCAATAACTACTTCACTGATTGGTTCGGGAATAGTTGAAATTGTTTCCTCGGTTTGTCCTGTAAAAGCTTTTAAATCTGCACCTGCACAAAAAACATCGCCTTTTGATGCAATAACAACTGCCCATATTTCGTGATTATAGTGCGCGTAATTCAGAGCAAAAGCAATCTCTTTAAACAACACAGGATTTAATGCATTCTTCTTTTCAGGACGATTTAATGTAAGTGTAAGAAGATGATTATTCTCTTCCACCAGTAAATGTGCAAACGTATATTCTTTAAGCTTTAAAGCTTGTTCTGAGGTGTAAATCATTCTTTCATTTTCAATAAAACTGTTCCGGCTTCTACAAAGTTTTTATCACTTACAAAAACTTCTTCTACTTCACCGTCAGCATGTGCTTCAATGGTAGTTTCCATTTTCATGGAACTCATTACCAGCAAACCCTTTCCGCTTTGAACTTTGTCACCTGCTTTTACCAACACTTTAATAATTTCACCCGGCATCGGTGCAAAGTATCCGCTTTTAGAATCATCTGCTCCCGACTCAGGAAAGCGTGGAATTTCATTAAACTTATAAGTGCCTTCTGTAGGGTGTTGAACAAATATATCTTCCTTATTTCGTGCAATGAAAAAATGTTTACGGTGACCATCAATACTGCACGCAAGAAGATTTTTATGATTTTCTCCCGTTTCAACAACAAATTTATTTTCTCCTATTTTGAAATCAAATTTCCCTTTTTGCAAATAGGTATATTCAACTTTCAATTCTCTTCCGTTGAAGTCTAACTGAAAGAATTGATGCTGATAAAAAATATTTCTCCATCCGAGTAATCCCGGTGGGTAACTGTGTCCCATATTCCTGTCTAAAAAATCATAGATAGTAGCTACAATCGCCATTTCCATCAAAACATTTTCAGAGACTTCTCTTTTATAGGAGCTGTACTCCCGTTCTATTAATTTGGTATCAAAACTTCCGTCAACAAAAGATGGATTATTCAACAACTCAACTAAAAAATCTTTGTTAGTTGTAATACCAAGAATGCTCATTTT
>SXHM01000237.1 GCA_005773695.1 Bacteroidota bacterium | reverse complement strand
TAGTGGTGGATAATCACAAAGTGTTTATGAAAACCACTACAGGTTTGCAAAAAGTAGATGTAATTTATCGCAGAGTAGATGATGATTTTCTTGACCCGCTCACCTTTAATCCCTCAAGTTTATTAGGCGTTTCAGGTTTGCTCAGCGCATACCGTCAGGGAAATGTGGCAATAATAAATGCAATTGGCAATGGCGTTGCAGATGACAAGGCCATTTATCCGCTGGTGCCTCAAATGATTAAGTATTACCTCAATGAAGAGCCCTTGTTGAAAAATGTTCCAACAATGTTAATGACCGACCCTGACCAAAGAAATTATGTTTTTAATAACATCGGGAATATGGTGATTAAAAAAACCAATGAAAGTGGCGGTTACGGCATGTTGATGGGACATACAGCAAACGAAGAGCAAATAGAAAATTACAAAAAGGAAGTTCTTCAGAATCCGCGGGAGTATATTGCTCAGGCAATTGTCAGTTTATCTACTGCACCTTGTTATATAAAAAGAAAATTAGCACCGAGGCGTGTTGATTTAAGGCCTTTTGCCTTATGCAGTGCAGATGGAATTGATATTGTTCCGGGAGGATTAACCCGTGTTGCATTAAAGGAGGGCTCGTTGGTTGTTAACTCGTCACAAGGTGGTGGAAGTAAGGATACATGGATTCTGGCTTCATAAAAAAATAAAGAAAAGAAAAACAAATGCTGAGTAGGGTTGCAGATTCATTATATTGGTTAGGTCGCTATGTAGAGCGTACAGATGGCATTTTAAGAATGCTGAAAATAAATTACACTTCATCACAGGATGATATTCAGGAATTTTCGTGGTTGCCTGTGCTGAGAATTTTTACCTATCTTAAGGAAGATGAAGCCGAACAAATAGCCAATGATTCTCAGGCGGTAATAAGGTACATGCTGATGGATAAAGACAATCCCAATTCAGTAGTAAATATTGTTACCATGGCACGCGAAAATGCACGTTCCGTTCAGGATCATATTACCATAGAGGTTTGGCAATGCCTGAATGAATTATACCACGCTGTGCGTGAAGAAAGATTAACTCAATTACTGCAAAAGGAAGATCCGATTACCATTCTTGATGACTTAATAAAAGTTGAATTGCTTTATTACGGAACAGCTGATATTACAATGGCACGCGGTTTAAGCTACTCTTTTATCAGCGTGGGAAAATACCTTGAACGCGGAGTACAAACAGCTGATATTCTGGAAGCAAAATTAAGCGCCAGAGATTTCAACAACGACCCGGCCGATATCCTGTATTGGAAATATTTATTGATGTCTGTTTCGGGTTATGAGTTATATTTGAAAACATACCGTGGCGGGTTTGAGTTTCCGAATGTAGTGGGGCAACTGGTTTTGAATGCTGATTTCCCCCGTTCACTAATGCATTCGGTAAGTAAAGTGAATGAACACTTTTACCGCTTAAAGGCCCAGCAGGGACCAATTGGCAGTGAAGAGTTAGAGAGACAAATAGGTAAACTCAAAAGTGACGTACAATACTCCACATCAGAAAACATAATAAATAAAGGGCTTCATCTTTACCTTAAAGATTTTAAAAAACAACTTCACGGTATAGCTGATTTACTTAATCAAAAATACTTTGCACCAACCTGAATAATATGCATCGTTTTATTTTAGATCATTTAACTAAATACACTTATGAAAGTCCTGTAAAGAACAGTGCTAACAAAATCATGTTGTTCCCTATTTCAGATGAAAGTCAGGAGTTGGTGAAACAAAAATTAACTATCACAGGAAATCCAATTATTGAAACCTATAAAGACTACTATGGAAACGAGGTAGGTTCATTTACCTATACTCCACCACACTATGAGTTACTTATAGAATCTAAAATTGAAGTTGTAACAAAAGAACAACAACTGCAGGCAAGCACCTTAAGCAATGAAGAGCAATGGGAGTTGTTAAAGCAAAAACAAAACAATGCCTTACTTATAGATTATTTAAAACAGGAAGAGTTTGAAAAATTGAAACAGCTGGAAGCAATTGTTCAGGAAATGAATCTGAATAACTATTCTCCTTTTCAGTCGGTAGAGAAACTTAACCAATATGTTTATTCAAATTTCAAATACATAAAAGGAATTACAGAGGTAGATACTACACTTGATGAAGTTTGGAATTTACGTGCAGGTGTGTGCCAGGATTTCGCACATATTTTATTAGTTACCTTGCGAATGATCGGCATACCTTCCAGATATGTCAGTGGCTATGTATGTCCTTTAAAAGAAGGTTACAGAGGCGAAGGCGCCACACATGCCTGGGTTGAAGCTTATTTGCCTGAGTTGGGCTGGGTTGGTTTTGATCCTACAAATAATTGTATCGTAAATGATTTGCATATCCGTTTAGCGGTAGGCCGGAATTTCCGCGATTGCTCTCCTGTTCGGGGAACTTACGTAGGTTCAGCCGATCATGAACTGGAAGTGAAAGTTAATGTCTCTTATTAGGATGGAAGATCATTTGAGGATTCGAATACTTCCTCCGTTCATCCGGTAAAAATTGAAGTTGATGGCACAAACTCCTACCGCACTTACATGCAAATTATTCAGCAACAGCAATAGGAAAAAAAATCTTTGCTAAGCTCTGAAATTAAACATAGCCTAACCCTAAGTTCAAACCGCTTATAAATGATTATATTTTCTGATTATTCAACTTTATAGCAGCATCCTTGCTGATTCCCACAACAATTTCATTTCTGCGGAAGAGGAAATCCCACGGGGCGTTATAGCCCAGGTACCTGAAATTATTATTGTGTTCAATGCCTTGCTTTTTTAACAAATCGTTCAGTTCATCCTGTTTGGTTTTAATCTTATCATCTGAAGCATAACCTCCAAACCGTATTACTGCAACATACTCTTCTTCTGCTTTGTGAAGTTCAATAGATGAGCCCGAAGGAGTAGGAAGATTATTGAGATTATATCCCTGCGGCATCACAAAACTCATAGATGAGGTACCCTTTTCAAACGCCATGTGAACAGGAGCCGTCATTTCTATCTTTTCATTGCTGGCATTTCCTCCAAAAATGTAGCCCGCCAATACACGAAAATTTTTACCGGAACTGCCCTGTAAGGTTGTATCATTGTTCTTAACAGTTGCCATCAATGCTTCCGGATAATATCTGAACTCAAGATTTCCCAGAATGGCTATTTCTTTGTAAGGTTGTTGAGGTGTTTTTGCCATTAGTTTATGAATTGTTAGAAAAGAGATAATAATAATTGACAATATTCCGAGCGATAAATATAGTTTGCGTTTCATTAGTAGTGGTTCAAATTATTGGTTAATTGTTTGTTCAGATAATTAATTCAGAGTAGTTTAAAAGTTCAGAATAAAAAAGCCCATACATAAAGCATGGGCTTTTTTAATTCATAGCAAACTGTGGTTATTTGTTTACGATAATCTCAGCACCTAAGGCCTGTGAACCGCTTCCGCCTAAGAAACCTTTTGCAAATACTGTGTAGATTTTACCTGATTCTAATGTGATAGCAGGTAATACCAGTGCTACAGTAGTAGTTCCTGCTACACGTACATCAAGATTATAAGTTCCTGCATCTAGTGGGGTAAAAGCGGTGTACTCTTTAAAAGCTTTGTTTCCGAATACTACAGCACCGCTACTTGCTACAGCTACATCCACTGCTGGTGCATTAGGAGAAAGGTGTATAAAACGAACGTGTGCTTTGCCTGCTGCAGGTGCAGAAAGGTCATCTGTAAGAACAACAGCAGAGATGTTAGATACTGAATCTACTGCAAAAATAGAGTAGTTCATGTCTTTTGTAAGATCAAGATCTGCTTCTATTACTGTTGTTGATGTTCCTGTAACATTTACTTTGATGTTACGCGTTCCTTCATCTGCTTTGATATATCCCGTATTATTAGGAAATGTAAGAGCTGATGTGTTAATTTTGGTGTCATCCACCAACAGGTCAACTCCCGGAGCATCCGGTGAAGCGTGAGCAACTAATACGTTAGCCTGAAATTGTTCATCCATTTCATCTTCCTTACACGAAGAAAGGAATGAAATTGAAGTTACCATAAGAATTGATGCGAAAATTGAAATTTTGTTTTTCATGATTGTTTTTTTTTAAATGGTTTAGTTTAGTTAATTATTGGCAATGAAACACACCGGATAATATATTGTTTAAC
>SXHM01000021.1 GCA_005773695.1 Bacteroidota bacterium | reverse complement strand
TGAGGTATTGCTTAACTGTTGAAGGATTTTCACCAAAACCTGCACGGAGAAAAAGGTGTTGAACATTTCTGGCATTAGTATTCATAAAGAAGTTTTTTGTGACAGTTTCAATATTCGTTCCAAATTATATGACACTAAAACACAACAAAAGTTTAAGTAGCAGCGTTTATATAAGAAAACGAAATTATGAATGGTTTAGTATTTTCAAAAATTACAATTTTTATTGCCTTTTTATTGTGTGGCATAGAAACAATAAGTGCCCAAAGCAAAGACACTATTTACTGGAACGCAAACCGAAAACTAAACTGGGAAGATTTTAAAGGACGGCCGGACAAAACCACTAACCTGCTTGCTATGACGCAAGCAGGTATTGGTTATGAAGTTGCGTGCAACAATGGGGAACTGAA
Organism: Bacteroidota bacterium; assembly: GCA_005773695.1. The sequence goes on along the minus strand of SXHM01000021.1, from coordinate 3,002 downwards.
ACTGAAAATCTATTGTTACTTTAATGTAAATAAATCTTGGACGAAGGAAATTGATTCTGATGATTTGCTGCAGCATGAGCAACTACACTTTAATATTACTGAGCTTTATACCCGTATGCTGCGGAAAAAACTAAGTGAACTCAGCGACCCCTGCGGAAAGGACATTAAATTACTAGATAAGATTTACTCCAACATCTTTAAAGCGTGTGCTGACAGACAGGATGATTATGACCGCGAGAGTGAGCACAGTTTAAATGATGAGCAACAAAAAATATGGACTGAGAAAATTGCCCGGGAATTAAAAGAAATTGAGAAATACTCCAGTGGCAACTATTGAAGTTTCCACTCCGCTTTATTTTCTGAGGAATTAATATTCAGAATTATCTTAGGATTGGTAGGTTTCTTAAGAGGGCTCAAGTCAAACTTAAGAGTTTTCTTGATTTCTTTTTTACAGGTTTCGTTTTCAATACTGTGTTCAAGATACACATTGATTTGTGGCGGCAGACTTTTCATAAGCAGACCATTGCTGTAGAGTTCAAAGGTATTTTGTCCGCAACCACCTGTATAGGTTACCTCCATAATAAGTGTATCGCCATTAAACGAAAAAGAATTGAGCGTATAGGTTTTTTGTTTTGCTTCCTCTATTTCGCGGGCGCCATTAACAATCACTTTTTTTACTTCTTCTTTTTCTTTAGCCGATGAACCTTCTTTTATCTTACAGGAAAAAAGTAAAATGGCTGCAAAAAAACAAACAAACAGGAGAACGTTTTTCATGGTATAAAAAAAGAGTCCCGCAAAAAAATTGCGGGACTCTTTGGCTAAGTGTGTTTACTTGGTAAGAATTATTTTTTTGGTAATCATCGTTCCGTCTACATTAATACGGAGAAAGTAAATTCCTTTTGAATAGTTTGTCAAATCAATCAGCAGTCGCTGTTTTCCGTTAATTGTATAGCTCTCCATTTTTGAACCAATTACATTATATAACTCACAGGTTTTAGCTTCTTTTACTGAAGAAAACTCAACGGTAATGATATCTTTTGAAGGGTTAGGATAAACACTTACTAATGCATCTAACTCCTGCTCTTTAAATCCTGTGTTGGTGCTTACAAGTACAGAACGGGAAACAGAACAACCGTTTCCATCTGTTACCTGCACATTGTAATTACCAGCTGCAAGTCCTGTAATTGTGTTGGTAGGGTTTGCCGAGGTGGAACTTTGTCCATTACTCCAACTGTAAGTGTAAGGCGGTGTACCTCCCGATACATTAACTGTAGCTGTTCCGTCATTGGGAGCACCAACAAAGTCAACAGTGGAACTGGTAGTAAGTTCCGGTGCATCAATTACCGTAACATAATCTTCGAGTAACATTGTATCGCTGCCAAATGAATTGGTGGTAATCAACCGCACATCATATGATCCCAAATTATAATAGGTTATAGTTGGGTTAGCGTTAGTACTGCTGGAAGGTGAACCACTCTGAAATGTCCATGCATATGTTGCCGTTTCGCATGATGCAGATTGATTACTGAAAACAATAGTTCTTGTTTCGCAAACAGTTTGATTGTTTGATGTAAATTCTGCTACCGGCAAACCACCCGGAACTGAGGTAAAGGCAACTGACAGTGTATCGTTTGAAGTATTTTCATCAGTATTTCCATTTGGACTATCCGTATATGCGGTGAATGTATGGTCTCCAGCGGAAAGAGTAGCTAACGGTAAGGTAACCGAATCGCTTTCGTTAGTCAGTAAAGAACCTGTCCAGGTGAATGTACTAAGAGTTCCTCCATCATAACTGTATTTGATGTTGACATTTGTCATTGTGCTGGTTCCTGAATTTTTAACAACTACAACGGGTGTAACATCAGCTGTGCAATAAACATTATTATCTACTGGCTCATTAATACCACTAATTCTGGCATCAAAAGAAAGAACAGAAACATTAGGATCCCATCCGTCAACTGCTACAGCTCCTGAATTATCAGGGTCAAGCCAGTGTTTTAATTGTGTTGAATTTGATCCTCCACCTAACCATGAAAGAGAAAACTTTCCATACAAATCAGATAAATTACTTCCACCGCAAAAAGAGGCTCCTCCATGTAACTGTCCAACTAATCTGTGGTTTTGGTCCCACAAGCCTGAACCTGATGAACCGCCTTCAGTAACACCATCGTCCCAACTTGGAACCATCCAATGGCTGTTAGCAGGTGTGCCTGCCCATGTATTTGAGGTAAGTGTGCTGTTGTCGCGTGATATCTTTTTAACGTCACCGCTTGGATGATGAATACAGGTTGACTGTGTTGCAGCTACATTTTCATTTGTCCATCCGGCATAATACACATTGTAATTTGCGGGAGGTGTGCTACTCAGTTCCATTAAAGCCATATCAGAATTTGCAAAACTTGCTCTTAATGTTGAGCCGGTTATGGATTGAGCAACCGGTGTTGCGTTTTGGTCACAAGTAGTATGTTCATAGTTAAAACGAAAAACCCATGCACTCTGGCTTCCGCCCATACAATGGTTTGCACCCAAAAAATAGGGCGTTCCTGATTGCGGTACATCCACCACCATAGTGCCTGTGCAAAATCCGCTACCGCCTGAAATCATGATACCAACGGAACGTTTATCGTCCTGCCAGTCTTCCCAACCGGGACAGTTTATATCATTGTTGCAAGAACCGGAACCACCTCCATTAAGATCAAAAATATTAATGTAGCCATGTGTTACAGTCTTAATTTGTATGCTGCCTTGTCCGCGAACCTGATTGGGTTCATAATATTCCAGAATGGACATATCGCCTTTAACCAAATCAGTTCCGAATACGCGGTCTTCGCGATTATTCTGCGATGTGAAAGCTCCCAGCACGTAATCTTTTTGTTCGTTGTAAATAAAAAATTTCGCACCCTGAGGGATAACGAAATCACTGAAAATAAGATTGAGTGAAAAAGCACCTTCTGATTGTATTGCCAATCTCCATAATCTTCCGTTTTCAAGCTCTTCCCATG
>SXHM01000236.1 GCA_005773695.1 Bacteroidota bacterium | reverse complement strand
TAAATCAATTGGTTTCTTTTGAGCGACCCTCTATTTCTAAACAAATAGCAGAGGCGCGTGACAAAGGAGATTTGAGCGAGAATGCCGAATACGATGCTGCTAAAGAAGCACAGGGATTACTAGAACTGCGAATTTCAAAACTGGAAGATGTTATTCGTCATGCTAAACTGATTGATGAATCAAAGTTAGACAATTCAAAAGTTTTAATTCTTACCAAAGTAAAACTCAAGAATACAAAAACAGGAACCAGTGTTACCTATACCTTGGTTCCTGAAAATGAGGCCGACCTTAAAGCCGGAAAAATATCGGTTGATTCGCCCATTTCAAAAGGATTACTTGGTAAAAGCCTTGGCGACAAAGCTCAGATAAAAGTTCCATCTGGAATTATGGAGTTTGAGATTTTAGAAATTTCGAGATAATGCCAACCATTTTTTCGCGCATCGTTGCAGGCGAAATACCCTGTTACAAAATAGCAGAGAGTGATGACTTTCTAGCTTTTCTTGATATAAATCCACTTGCGGTTGGGCATACTTTGGTTATACCTAAAAAGGAAGTGGATTATATTTTTGACATAGATGATGAACTTTATACAGACCTTATGCTGTTTTCGAAAAAAGTAGCAGGAGCGTTGGAGAAAGCCATACCCTGCCAGCGCATAGGCGTTGCCGTTATTGGTCTGGAAGTGCCACATGCACATGTTCATCTTATTCCGTTGAAGCATGTAAGTGATATTAATTTCTCGCGCCCTAAGCTGCAATTAACGGCTGAAGAGTTACAGGCTACTGCTGAGATGATTAGAGCTGAGTTTGATGTTGAGTAAGTTTTTTACCGCTAATTAGTATAGTCTTTCTAAAATAGCAAACTTTGATAATGGCTTTTAGAATTCATTACTTCATTGTCAATCCTTTTAACTTTCCAACTACAAAATCAATCTCCTCTTTTGTGTTGTATTTGCTAAATGAGAACCTCACTGAAGGGCGTTCCATATCATTTTTGAATGGAACGCAAAACATGAGAACCTGGTCGCTACCTGTTGAACTGGCGATACTCCTTGAGGCAGCAATGCAGTCAATTTCTAAATTAAACAAATGCATTTCTGCTAAATCGGTTTTAGGAAAACAGAGATTTAAAACGGTGTAAAACAACTTGCTTTTAGCATCACCGTTAAACTCCACAACGTAAATGTTTTGTTCCAGTTTCTAAATCATTAAGTTCTTTAATCCAAGGATATTAGTGTGGTGTTCATTAACTGCACCCAATGCAATTTTCATAGCTTTGCTTGACCAACTATTACATAAAATAAGTTTTTTTTATCTATACAACTTCTACACAAAGACATAAAACCCATTAATAACCCTTTGTCTGTTAAGAAACAGTCGCCACTCAGATGTTTTATTGCTCAATTCTGTCTCGGACTGAATAAAAGTTGTGCGAGTTCTATAACTTAGAAATACTGCTTTGAACTCAATCCCGAAAAAAGAAATTGCAATGAATGAGTACGAATAGAACTTTTACTTTTTAGAAGTTCACAATTTTTTTTTGAAAAAGCTTAAACTATGGTCTTAACATCTCCGTATGTGAAATATCATCTTCAAGATATTCCTTTCCTTTAGAAACAAAACCAAACTCATTATAAAATTTTACTAAATAAGTTTGTGCCGAAATACGAACGGGAACTTTGCCGTAAATGCGTTCAATGGCTTTCAGGGCTTCGCGCATGAGCTCTTTGCCTGCTCCTGTTCTGCGGTGTGTTTGTGAACTAATCACTCTGCCGATTGCAACTTCCTTGTAGCTAATACCTGGGAAAACAATGCGTGAGTATGCGGCAAGCTTTCTGTTTTCGTCATAACCCAAAACATGCCACGAGTGTTTGTCTTTGCCGTCTGCATCAAGGTAAGGGCAGATTTGTTCTACTATAAAAACTTTCTGGCGCAACACCATTATATCATACAGCTCGTTGTTGCTTAGGTCTTCAAAATTTTTGCAAAGCCATGTTAGTTTCATATTGCAAAGAAAACAAATTGTTGTCGTATTTTGGCTGCGTGAATAAACAGGAGAAATACATACAACGCTGTCTGCAGATTGCCGCCAATGCACTGGGTAATGTATCGCCCAATCCTATGGTGGCTTGTGTTGTTGTTCATAATGATATAATTATTGGTGAAGGCTATCATGTCAATTACGGTGAGGCTCATGCTGAAGTTAATGCCATCAATTCTATAAAAGATAAAGCACTTTTAAAAGATGCGACATTGTATGTAAGTCTTGAACCCTGCTCGCATCAAGGAAAAACACCACCATGTTCTGATCTTATCATTGAAAGCGGAATTAAGAAAGTAGTTATCGCCTGTACTGATACCAATCCTGTTGTAGCCGGAAAAGGATTTGAGAAATTAAAGAGAGCAGGAGTGGAAGTGATCTCAGGTGTTTTGGAAAAAGAAGCGCGGGAACTGAATAAACGTTTTTTCACCTTTCACGAGTTTAAGCGACCCTATATTATTTTGAAATGGGCACAGACAGCTGATGGTTTTATTGACAATATAAGAACGGAAAACACTGAACCTGCCTTGCAAATAAGCAACGAACATTCAAAACGTTTGCTGCATAAATGGCGCAGCGAAGAACAAGCCATTATGGTGGGAACAAACACAGCACGAATGGATAATCCGCGGCTGGATGTTCGTTTGGTAAACGGCAAATATTCCTTGCGGATGTTGCTGGATAAAAATCTTGAACTTGCTGAAAGCTTGAATGTATTTGATGGTTCGCAACCTACACTTGTTTTTACTTCAAAGAAGAAAGATGAAAAAAATAACACAGTATATATAACCCTTGATTTTGAAAAAAATGTTTTGAATCAGGTTATGAATGTGTTGCACCAAAAACAAATTCATTCTGTAATTGTGGAAGGCGGAAGCAAACTGCTGCAAAGTTTTATTGATGATAACCTTTGGGACGAGGCGCGTGTGTTTATTTCAGAAATGTTTATTAGTAATGGTGTTGTTGCACCTAAGCTGAATATAGAGCCTACCAGTATAGATGCGATTGAAAGTGATAAACTTTTTGTTTTTCAAAACCCAAAACCCATTACTGATTTCCGATAACCTTTGCCACCTTGATTTTCCTCCTCCTCAGCATACTATCTTCTACTTCCTTAGTTCTAATTTTCAAACTCTTTGGAAAGTGGAATGTAAGTATCTCGCAGGCCATTGTGTTTAATTATTTTATGGCTGCGTTCATGGGGTTTGCATTTGATGGCATGAGTATTCCGGTTGCTGAAATTCCTTCCAAATCATGGTTTCCTAATATTTTTATTTTTGGTATCGGGTTTATTACAATGTTCAATATTCTTGGAATTACTACTCAAAAAGTGGGTATAACTATCGCTACTGTCGCTTTTAAAATGTGCATGATTATTCCGGTTATTGCTGCGTTTTTTCTTTATAAGGACAGTATTACCTTTCTGAAAGTT
>SXHM01000235.1 GCA_005773695.1 Bacteroidota bacterium | reverse complement strand
GATGAAAAATCTCAAGACATTGCTTTTAGATCTTACCTGAAAAGGCTTACTAAGGAAAATTACAAACCATAATATCACAGATATAATCCCTAATTTTTAATTGCCTATCTTTCGCCCAATTTCTAGGAGGGCATTAGTTCTCTTGCCCGATTTCCCAACTTTTGAATTAACTATTTATTATTTGACAATTTAGCAATGCTATTCGATTCTCTTAACATCATTGAACCCATTTTAAAAGCCCTTAAAGAAGAAGGATATACTACTCCAACACCTATACAGGCGCAATCTATTCCAATTGTTTTGCAGGGCATCGATTTACTCGGATGCGCGCAAACAGGCACCGGAAAAACAGCAGCCTTTGCCATACCCATTCTGCAATTGCTGCGTGCCACGCATTCCAATGATAAAAAGAAAAGAGTGCGTAGCCTTATTGTTACACCAACCCGAGAACTTGCCATACAAATAGGCGAAAGTTTTAATGCCTACGGAAGACACACCGGGCTGACGAATACGGTAATTTTTGGTGGTGTAAACCAGCACTCACAAACCAATGCCCTACAACGTGGTGTTGATATTGTAATTGCTACACCGGGCAGACTCCTGGACCTTATGAACCAGGGATTTCTTCACCTTCGCGATATTGAACTTTTTGTTCTTGATGAAGCCGATCGTATGTTAGACATGGGCTTTATCCACGATGTAAAAAAACTGATTGCCGCCTTACCTAAAAAACGTCAGTCGCTGTTCTTCTCAGCCACCATGCCGCCTGAGATTGTAAAACTGGCAAGCACAATTCTGCATAACCCTGAGAAGGTTTCGGTAACGCCTGTTTCATCAACAGTTGACATAATTAATCAGCAGATATACTTTGTTGATAAGGGAAACAAAAATGCATTGCTTGTAGAGTTATTGAAAGATAAAAATATCAAAACAGCTCTTGTCTTTACCCGCACCAAACATGGCGCAGATAAAGTCGTTAAAATTTTGATTAAGCATAACATTAAGGCTGAAGCTATACACGGTAATAAAACACAAAATGCAAGGCAACGTGCGCTTACCAACTTTAAAGCACAAACCACCCGCATTCTTGTTGCAACAGACATTGCAGCCCGCGGTATTGATGTGGACAACCTTGAATATGTTATCAATTATGAGATACCCAACATTCCAGAAACATATGTTCATCGTATAGGTCGAACCGGAAGAGCAGGAGCAAAGGGTACCGCCATTTCATTCTGCGATGCCGAAGAAAAAGCATACCTGCGCGATATTGAAAAGCTGATAGGTAAAAAAATCCCCGTTGTTGACAATCATCCTTTTCCGCTCATAGACCATAACCCTGAGCCCAAACCTAAACAGCAACAGGGTAGAGGAGGCCACGGACACGCTCGCCCTAAATCACCTTCAGGCAATGCTCCCAAGAAAAAGTGGTACGGAGCCAGAAGGTAGTCAGTAACCTGATCAACTTAGCACATAATCACCTGAACAAAATTTAACACACACTTGTTATCTCTCCGCTTTCGAGCAGCTAAAACATTTACATTTGCGCCTTCAAAAAAATATCTAATAGTCCTTAGCTTACAAATCTTGCGCCCTTTATCATCTCTCTTAATTCTTGTTTCTTGTTTATTTCTTCCTGCTTCTGACTGTTTTGCTCAAACAAAAAAGTATACTATCAGCGGTTATGTAAAAGAAGAATCCTCCGGTGAATACATGATTGGTGTTAATGTATACATCAAAGAACTTACCCGTGGAGCAGCTACTAACCAATATGGTTTTTATTCACTAACAATTGAGGAGGGCGAATACACTTTGGCCACTTCCTACATTGGAATGCAGGAGTACACTGAAAAGCTAACACTTAATGAAGACAAACGAATCAATATCTCCTTAAAAAGCCAGGTTCTTAATATTAAAGAGGTTGTAATATCAGCTGAGCAGAGTGACAAAAACGTTCAGCAAACACAGATGGGCGTTTTTGATATGCCTATTGAAACCATTAAGCAACTGCCCGCCTTTATGGGTGAAGTAGATGTGCTTAAAGTGATACAACTATTGCCGGGTGTAAAAAATGCAGGCGAAGGAAACACCGGATTTTACGTGCGTGGGGGTGGACCTGACCAAAACCTAATACTCTTGGACGAAGCGGTGGTTTACAATGCTGCCCACCTGTTTGGTTTCTTTTCCGTTTTTAATTCCGATGCGTTGAAAAATGTTGAACTCATAAAAGGCGGAATGCCTGCTAACTATGGTGGTCGCTTAGCTTCTGTGTTGGATATTTCCATGAAAGAAGGTAACAGCAAAAAGTATCAGGTTGATGGAGGTATTGGAATCATTTCTTCCCGTCTTACCATTCAGGGGCCAATAAAAAAGGATACGGCTTCGTTTATTATTTCGGGGCGCAGAACCTATGCCGATATTCTTGCAAAACCTTTTGTAAACGACACTTCACCGGCAGCAGGTTCAGGTTATTATTTTTACGATTTAAATGCAAAAATCAATTACCGTATTTCTGATAAAGACCGCATTTTCCTGAGCGGTTATTTTGGTCGAGATGTTTTTATGTTTAAGAATAGTGATAACGGTTTCAGTGCCGGAATTAAATGGGGGAATGCAACAACATCACTACGTTGGAATCACCTTTATAACGACAAGCTTTTTGTAAATACCTCACTTATCTTCAGTGATTATCAGTTTGAATTCTCTGCAGGACAGCAGGAATTTGAAGCACGCTTTTTCTCCGGTATCCGCGACTGGAACGTAAAGATTGATTATAACTGGTTACCCGATATCAGACACAATATAAAATTTGGTTTAAATTATATTTATCACACATTCACGCCTACCAGCGCCTCTGCGCGATCAGGAGAAGTTAATTTTGATCTGGGAAAAGTTGCGCGACTATATGCTCACGATTTTGCGCTCTATATTAATGATGATTTTGATGTTACTGAAAAGCTTAGAATTAATGCCGGCTTGCGGGCAACTTATTTTGAACAGATCGGTCCGTTTGACCGTTATATAAAAAATGAAAACGGGCAGATTACAGACACCATTCACTATACCGGAGTT
>SXHM01000234.1 GCA_005773695.1 Bacteroidota bacterium | reverse complement strand
TTAAAAAAGGGATAAAATAAGGTTATTAAATAATTTGTTTTATAAATTTTGAATCAAAATCATCTTCAGTTATCTTCCTAATTCATAGATGGAAATAATTAGAGCATTTTTAAACAAAATTGTTTTAAAACGGATATATATCATAAATATATATTTATAACGTTATATAATTTTTGAAAATATAATTTTAATATATGCATTATAAATTTCATACATGGTTTTGTCAGAGAAAGAAATGCTGGTTGATACTTTTTTTCCCGCATCGTTAAACGTTACTGGAGATAGTGGACTTTTGTATTTTGCATCAAAAGAATAACGTGGTTTGCCGCTTGCATCAACTTGCTTCAGGCGAAATTTATTTTCTCCTGAGTGAATGGTTCCAATTTGAAATTCATATTTATTTAAATCCGGAGAACCTTTTCCCTGAACTGTTCCAACATCAACCCATTTGTTCCAACGGAATTGTTCAACAGTATAAGGCAAACTTCCAGTTTCGTTTTTAGTGTTAAAAATCAGCACACCCTCTTTGCTTACTGCCAAAGCGTCAATGTCAAATGTTGCCATTGGTTTAAGAACTTCTGAATTCAGCACTTTAGGTTTGCAATCATCTTTGTATTTTATTTTCACTTCCACTTTTGAACCTAATGCTAATTGAAAAAATGAAAAATCAATTTCAAAAGCACTTGAATTTATCTCGTCCGTAGTGGTTTGATCATTAATGGTTACTTCATATACACAGAAACCTACACCTGAACTGGCAAAAGGGTTTTGTACATAAAGGTTTTTGCCCTGATAATTTCCTTCAAGGACAATTACTCCGGCTGATGCGGATAATACTGAAAAGGCAAGAACGGTTAACAGAGAATAGACTTTGTTCATGGTATTAAATGGTTCTGTTTGTTTCATGTTTAAGCAAGGCAAATATACTAAAGTCCTTAAATTATTCAATAATTCTTATAAACAACCACAACATTATGGCTGAATAAGACATAAATATAATCTAGGAAGCAGGTGTTTTACCTTAAATCTCCAAAAAAGTTATGAAATAAGGCAAAAATATTCCGGATGTGTTTGAAAGTGCTGAAAATGAGTTAAAAGTGCTTCTTCAGCAATGCATCGTCCACTAAATTCGGCAAAGTTACTTTCAGCCCCTTACTTCTCTTCATCTCGCGCTGGATAGCAAATATAGCTTCACTGTTTCTTGCCCAGCTTCTGCGGGCTATTCCATTGTTTACATCCCAAAATAGCATTGATTTTAATCGTTTGTCTGCTTCTTTTGAACCATCTAGAACCAAACCAAAACCACCGTTTATCACTTCGCCCCAGCCAACCCCACCTCCATTATGCAGTGAAATCCAGGTTGCTCCTCTGAATGCATCACCTACAAAATTCTGTACTGCCATGTCAGCAGTAAATTGCGAGCCATCATAAATATTGGAAGTTTCACGGAAAGGGGAATCAGTCCCTGAAACATCGTGATGGTCGCGCCCAAGTGCTACAGGTGCTGAAATTTTCTTCTTTTTTATTGCTTTATTAAATGCTTCTGCAATTTTAATTCGCCCTTCTGCATCTGCATATAGAATGCGAGCCTGTGATCCTACTACTAATTTATTTTTTTTGGCTTCCTTTATCCAACGGATATTGTCAGAAAGTTGCTGTTTAATTTCTTTAGGAGCTGTTTTATAAATTTTTTCTAAAACCTGAGTTGCTATTTTATCCGTTGTTTCCAAATCTTTAGGATCAGCAGAAGTACAAACCCAGCGAAAAGGACCAAAACCATAATCAAAGCACATTGGACCCATAATATCCTGCACATAGGAAGGATATTTGAATTTGCCATCTGTATTCAAAATATCAGCTCCTGCCCGGCTTGCTTCCAGTAAAAACGCATTTCCATAATCAAAGAAATACATTCCATTTTTTACCATCTTATTAATCGCTTTTACTTGTCGGACCAATGATTTCTGAACTTCCTTTTTAAACTGTTCAGGACTTTCAGCTATCAATTTATTTGCTTCATCAAAAGAAATTCCAACAGGATAATAACCACCTGAATGTGGGTTATGCAATGAAGTCTGGTCCGAACCGATTTCAACTTTTAGGTTCTGCTCGGCAAATTTTTCCCACAATTCAACAATGTTCCCTTTGTATGCGAGTGAAACCGATTCTTTTTTCTGTCGTGCAATTTTAATCCGCACAATCAGCATATCCAGACTTTCAAAAACTTCATCTACCCAACCTTGCGAATGGCGTGTATGAATTGCTTTAGGATTTATTTCTGCAATCACTGCAATTGCTCCTGCAATCACAGCTGCTTTAGGCTGTGCTCCGCTCATACCGCCTAATCCTGAAGACACAAATACTTTTCCTGCAAGTTCTGTTTTCCCTTTACTGATTTTTCTTCCGGCATTTAAAATTGTAATTGCTGTGCCATGCACTATCCCTTGAGGACCTATATACATAAACGAACCGGCAGTCATCTGTCCGTATTGTGTTACACCAAGAGCGTTAAATTTTTCCCAGTCATCCTGTTTGCTGTAATTCGGAATCATCATACCGTTGGTAACAACAATACGTGGTGCATCTTTATGCGAAGGAAATAAACCAAGCGGATGACCTGAATACATGACCAATGTTTGCTCATCTGACATTTCTGCGAGGTATTTCATGGTCAGTAAATACTGTGCCCAGTTTTGAAATACTGCACCATTTCCGCCATAAGTAATCAACTCATGCGGATGCTGAGCCACTGCATAATCAAGGTTGTTACTGAGCATGTGCATAATCGCCCCGGCCTGTTTTGATTTAAATGGATATTCAGAAAGAGGTCGTGCAAAAATTTTATAATCCGGCCTAAAACGATACATATAAATACGGCCGTATTTTTTCAGTTCGTCAGCAAATTCTTTGGCGAGAATAGAGTGAAAAAATTTAGGGAAATAACGCAGCGCATTTCTTACTGCGAGCTTTTTTTCTTCTGCAGAAAGTATGTCTTTACGTTTAGGAGCGTGGTTTAGGGATTTGTCGTAAGCCTTTGAAGCAGGCAGCTTTTCAGGAATTCCTTGTTGTATAATTTTTTTAAACTCTTGTTTTGTCATCAGTGAATTATTTTGTCACGAATTTCACAATCTTGCAAAAAACGAATTTGTAAAAATCAATGTAATTAGCGGTTATCATTCTTTTTTTTCTTTGTCAAATTTTCCTGTTTTAGGATTATAATTAAAGGGGCAATGTCTACATCCGCTCTTACAGCAATAACCTCGCTTCAGGTGATATTTTTCTGTAAAAATAATATAGCCTTCGGGCGAGTAATAAAAGTCTTCGGGTTCAAGCTCTTTTTTAAAAGAATAATCATCTGGCATGACTGCAAAGTAAAACAAATAAAGCATTTTTACACTCCAGATTTTTTATGTTTCCCCAAACAAAAAATATTCCGCTCCAAAAAATTGAAGATGCTTTTTTGAAAGAGAAAGAAATTAATCTTTTTGTTTTGCGGCTTGATTTGGTTGATCCATACATCAGCGGCAACAAGTGTTTCAAGTTGAAATACAACCTTGAAGAAGCAAGAAAGCAAGGGAAAGTC
>SXHM01000233.1 GCA_005773695.1 Bacteroidota bacterium | reverse complement strand
GTGGCTTTGTGTAAAATATCACCGCGTGTTCCTGATGCACTGTCAGGTTGAATTGGAGCTATAAATCCTGCCAGCTTGTTTCCGTTGAAGGCAAGTATTTCTGCATCTCCGGAAGCAATTCCGTATCCGTTAGCTTTTAATTTATCAAGCAGATTGATGCTATCGCTACGCTTTTCAAAGTAATCTTTTCCGCCACCGATAAAAACATCTACATCTGTTTTCAAAAAGTCTGCTGCAATATCTTCATCCAATTTCCTGCTTTTAGCATGAGCAATAAAACTTGCCGGTGTTGCGTGGGTAATAGTGGATGTAGCAACCAAGCCGGTAGCCAGACCTTTCTTTTCTGCTGTTTCTAAAATCGTTTCACGGGCCAGACTATCATTTCCGACTCCAATTGCACCATTATAAGTTTTTTCACCACAAGAAAAAGCCGTTGCTCCTGCCGCTGAATCTGTAATGATATTATCAGACGAATAGCTTTTGTGAAAACCGATGTGTTTAAATCGCTCAATATTGAGTGCATCACCATTTGCAACCATTCCTGCATAAACCTGCGCAAGTCCCATTCCATCGCCAATGAGAAGAATTATGTTTTTAGGTTTGCGCGGTTGTGCTTCTGAAACTTTTTTATCGGCACATGAAAAAAGAAAAAAGGCAGAAGCAAGAAGAAGATAGTTTTTCATGGAATAAGTTTTATTGCACACAAATGTCGTAATTGGATTATTATCTGAATATTATTTTATGCGACAAAAACAATTAGGCACAAAAGTTCATCAATTTTACTTTGTGCCAATTAGTGTCTTTGCGCCTTGGTGGCAATGTATTTATTGTTTAAATGAAAGGTCATTCACTGCCTGACCGATGCAACGTCCCTGATATTCGCCATTTTCAATAGCAGAACGGTAATTAAAACCTGCATATAATTCAGCTGTTCCTGCTTCTTCTGCATAATCATAAAACGAGTTGAAGTAGCGGGGTGGTAATCCATACAAGGCATGTGTATTATCTGTAAATACTACATCTTCACCAATGGTTGAAGACATTACCTGAGCAGCTGCATTAGCGCAAACCGAATGCAATGAAGTGTAGGCAGGATAATTAGGATTATAAAATAAAGGCTGCCATGCAGGATCAATGTATTCCTGTATATAAGTAGAAGGCCGCAACACATTGTAATCATACATCAGTGTCCACGATGAAATATAGCCATCTGCCATTGCCAATCCTGATTTAACATAAGCTTCAAGGGCAATCTCTTCATTAATATTTTTGGCTTTTATTACCTGACTTAAAATGGAAATAGCGTGACCGGGAGGTGTAACCGTTCCTATTGCATCTTCCCAGAAACGGGCAATTTTTTCCTGTTCATCAGTTGATGTATTTACGATGTTATATACTTCAAGTGCGGCAGCATAAAATTCAGAATTTATATCAATTGAAAAATTGGTTGGTATACCTGGATTACATTGAACAGCAAGACTTCCCGGAGTGATCACAAAGGGGCGAATATCTTTCCAGCAAGGCAATAAAGGCGATGAAAACTGAGGAAAGGTTGGTTTCCACAAACCTATACCTTGCGGAGCTGTGAAGCTGCAACTTTGTAATGTGGCAAAACCATCTGCAGCGGCCCATGATGTTATAGCATTGCCTAAGTCGGTCCCGTAACTTTTTGAACGTTGAACCACATCATCTGAAATGCCAATCTGACGAAACTCGCTGATATTAATCTCGTTGAGCGAAATAATTGTTTGACGAACTTCAACACTTGCATTACTGAAAAGATAAGATGCTACAACACGCTGTGCAGTGCTGGCAACAATTCCCCAGTTATAATCTGCTGAAGAAGGTTGAGGCAGAGTATTCAGCCCGTTGAGTTGTCCTGCCAATGATTTACGTGAAGGATACGCTCGGTAAACACCTTCATACATTGCTATTCCGCAATAGGCAAAAACCCGCGATGCTTCGGGGCCGCTTAATTCACTTTCACGAACAAAAACAACTAAGTTATCCAGCCAATCGGTAATTAACTGCGCTGTGATAGTAGGTTCTTCAGGGTTTACTACAGGAGGTTGATACTCATCTTCGCGACAACCAATAATTGATATAGAAAAGGCAGTAAAAAGCAGAAAAAGTTTTTTCATTCGTTTTGATTTGGATTACAAGTATAGTTATTTATGCTTTAAAGGTTTATTCAAATTCTTAAAATGAAGAATGCATCAATATGATAATTATTCAAGCAATAGTCTTGCCGCCTCAAAAGACGAAATTTTGCCTTCCATAACATCATGTTCAAGTTTTTTAGTCTTTTCCTGAACCTCAGGTTTGGCATAAAATCTTCGTTTTAGTTCTTCATCTACAGTTTCATGCATCCAGTAAATATTTTGTTTAAAACGATGATTATGAAACCAATTATTATCTTTTGTGTAAGCAATGTAATGCTCAATTATTTTCCAGATTTCTTTTACACCCTCGCCTGTTTGAGAAGAACACGAAGTAACTTTTGGTATCCAGCCCGAGGCAGAAGGTGGCAACAAATGCAGCGCGTTAATATATTCTGCCTTTGCTTTAATAGCAGACTTAACATTTTCGCCATCTGCTTTGGTAACAGCTATGGCATCCGCAATTTCCATAATACCTTTTTTAATTCCCTGCAATTCGTCTCCCGCACCTGCAAGCACTAATAGGAGAAAAAAATCAACCATAGAACTAACTGAGATTTCACTTTGTCCCACTCCAACAGTTTCTATAAAAATCAGTTCGTAGCCGGCTGCTTCGCATAACACAATGGTTTCGCGGGTTTTTAGTGCCACACCTCCCAATGTGCCTGATGTTGGTGATGGACGAATAAATGCATTTATATCAGCCGAAAGTAACTCCATTCTGGTTTTATCTCCCAAGATACTACCCTTGCTGCGGCCGCTACTTGGGTCAATAGCAAGAACTGCAATTTTCTTTCCCTTTGCTGTTAATGTTTTTCCTAGCGCTTCAATAAACGAACTTTTGCCAACTCCGGGAACTCCGCTTATTCCCACGCGAATGGATTTTCCTGCATGCGGAATACATTTTAACAATAGCTCAGATGCAAGAGGCAAATGTTCAGCAGCATTGCTTTCAATTAAAGTAATGGCGCGGGCAAGAACTACACTATCACCTTTTAAAATGCCCTTTAAATAATCATCTGCCGAAAACAGCTTTTTACTCATTCATTTATTTTTAATCCGGGAATTAGTAAGAATAGTTCATTGGGGTAAAAATACAGGAAATCAGTTTATCTTTGCCGCCCCCATGAATAGCTCAAAAACAGTAGCATTTTATACACTTGGTTGTAAACTGAATTTTTCAGAGACCTCTACAATTGCGCGACAATTTGTGAAAGATGGTTACGAAAAAACGGAGTTTGAGAATGCTGCTGATGTTTATGTAGTAAACACCTGCTCAGTTACTGACCATGCCGATACCAAATGCCGCAACATTGTGCGTCAGGCACTGCGCAATAATCCTGATGCATTTATAGCAGTTGTTGGTTGTTATGCCCAATTAAAGCCAGAAGAAATTGCAGAAATACCCGGAGTGGACATTGTGTTAGGTGCTAATGAAAAGTTCAATTTGCCGCTATACATTGAAACCACAAAAAAAGAAAAAGCTGGAATTCATGCCTGCGAAATAAAAGAAGTAAAAGATTTTATTCCCTCATGGAGTGCAGGAGACCGCACACGCACCTTTTTAAAAGTGCAGGATGGCTGCGATTATTTCTGTGCTTTCTGTACCATACCTTTGGCGCGTGGATTCAGCCGTAGTGAAAACATAGAAAAGACTGTTGGATATGCAAACGAAGTCGCTGCAACTGGCGTAAAAGAAATTGTACTTACAGGAGTAAACATTGGTGATTTCGGAAACGGTACGGAGGAAAACTTTCTGAAACTGATAAAAGAATTGGATAAAGTGAAAGGCGTTGCACGCTTCCGTATCTCCAGTATAGAGCCAAATTTACTTACAGATGAAATCATAGAATTCGTTTCAGTTTCCAAGAAATTTGTTCCGCATTTTCACGTTCCGCTTCAAAGCGGTTCCGACAAAATTCTTGCGGCTATGCGCAGACGTTATGAAAGTAAGTTGTATACCGAGCGTATAGCTAAAATAAAGCAATTAATGCCAGATGCATGCATTGGCGCTGATGTGATTGTTGGTTTTCCGGGCGAAACTGAAGAAGATTTTTTGCAGACCTATAATTTTCTTAATGAATTAGAAGTTTCTTATTTACATATTTTCACTTATTCTGAACGTGAAAATACTACAGCATTACGCATAAAAGAAGTTGTTCCTTTTGAAGAACGCAAACGCAGAAATAAAATGTTGAGCATTCTTTCAGAGAAAAAGAAACGGCACTTCTATGAGCAGCATAGAGGCAAAGAATTCACCGTATTGTTTGAACAGGAAAATCATGATGGTTATATTTCAGGTTTTACAGAAAACTATATCCGTGTGAAAATGGAATTTGATGATGCTTTGATTAATAAGATAGCGAAAACAAAACTAAACGATATGGACACCGATGGGGTTTTTAGAATTTTACAAATCTCTAACGTTCTAACCTACTAACATTCCCAATGTATCCCACCCTCTACGACCTTTTCCTCGACCTTTTTGGTATCAGTCTTCCGTTTTTAAAAATTGTGCAGATATTCGGGTTCTGTGTGGCCATGGCCTTTTTAGGCGCAGCATGGACACTTACCATAGAAATGAAACGCAAAGAAAAACTGGGCGTGATGGGTGAGGTACAAATCCGTAAATACTGGAAAGGAAGACCTTTTCCGGCATCGGAATACATTTCGTCTGTTGCAATCGGCTTAGTAGTGGGCTACAAATTTTTGCCCATGCTTACGCAGTTTAATGAAGTTGTAAAAAATCCGCAAAACTTTTTTCTATCTCTGGAAGGAAGTTTTGCCGGTGCTGTAATTGGTGCTGTTTTATCCGGAGCATTAAAATTTTGGGAAGACAAACAACAACGGTTGTCTGTACCCGAACAGGTCGAAGAAACCATTTATCCGCATCAACACATTGGCAGTATTACAATCATATCTGCTATTGCAGGAATTCTGGGTGCGAAAATTTTTCACAACCTTGAAAACTTAGATGAGTTTACAACTGACCCGCTTGATGCTATAATCTCATTCAGCGGCTTGAGTTTTTATGGAGGGCTAATTATTGCGGCCTTCTTTGTTATCCGCTACGCTCGCAAAAACAAAATAAAATTATTAGCTGTTTGCGATGCCAATGCTCCGGGACTTATTCTTGCTTACGGCATTGGTCGTGTTGGTTGCCAGCTATCGGGTGATGGCGATTGGGGGCTTCCTAACGATAATCCTAAACCAGATTGGTTAAGTTGGGCACCCGATTGGGTATGGGCATATAACTATCCAAATAACGTGTTGCACCTTGATTTGAAAAAAGATTTTGCATCCATGGGATTAGAAAGTATTACGGGCTATGCCTACCCTACACCATTATACGAAATCATGATGTCATTTTTAATATTCGGAATCCTGTGGGGAATTCGCAAAAAAATCAACACACCTGGAATGATGTTCAGTATCTATTTAATACTTATTGCAATTGAGCGTTTAATTATTGAAACCATACGTATCAACACCAAATATAGTGTGTTTGGTTATGAGTTTACTCAGGCGCAATTTCTATCAGTAATAATGATTGCGTTAGGAAGTTTTGGCATCTGGTATTTCAGAAAGTATCCAAAAAAGCTAGCGGAAATTTAATCTGCCAATTGCTTTTCCTTCGCAATTTTTCCGGGATAAACTTTCAACGCTTCGCTTAGGCATTTCATGGCTGCCGAAAGATCTGTCAGGTTGAGCACATAACCAATACGTACTTCGTTTGTTCCTAACTTAGAAGCGTAAAATCCTGTTGCCGGTGCCAGCATCACGGTTTGGTTTTCATAATGAAAGTCTTCCAAAAGCCAACGGCAAAATGTATCGGAATTATCA
Organism: Bacteroidota bacterium; assembly: GCA_005773695.1. The sequence continues at coordinate 2,063 of SXHM01000233.1, read as the reverse complement.
ATCGGTAAGCGGGCAATTACATAAAATGCGCCTTTGGGTTTGGGGCAAAATGCTCCCGGCATTTTATTAATTTCATTCACTACTAAATCTCTGCGCTGAACATATTCAGAAATTACTTCATCAAAATATTCGTGTGGTGTTTCTAAAGATGCTTCGCCTAAAATTTGTCCTAATGAAGGCGGACTTAAACGCGCCTGAGCAAATTTCAGAGCTGTTGTTATCACTTCTTTATTCTTTGAAATCATTACACCTATCCTTGCTCCGCAGGCACTGTAGCGTTTTGAAATTGAATCAATGAGAATAACATTTTGCTCTATTCCCTGCAAGTTCATAGCAGAAAAATGCTTTTTGCCATCATAGCAAAACTCACGATAAACTTCATCAGAAAAAAGATAGAGGTCGTGTTTCTTAACAATATCACGCAAAGCATTTAATTCATTCTCAGAATACAAATACCCTGTTGGATTATTGGGATTGCAGATTAAAATAGCTTTTGTTTTAGGTGTAATTGCTTTTTCAAATTCTTCAACCGGAGGTAATGCAAAACCATTTTCAATAGTTGAAGTAACTGCTTTTATAATTGCTCCTGCTGCTGTTGCAAAACCAAGATAATTAGCATAAAACGGTTCGGTGGTAATTATTTCATCACCCGGATTCAAACAAGTCATCAATGCAAAAGAAATGGCTTCAGAACCTCCTGTGGTAATGAGCATCTCATCAAATCCGGCATCAATACCAATACCTTTATAATAGTCAGATAGTTTTCTGCGGTAGCTTTCATTTCCGGCTGAGTGGCTGTATTCTAAAACTTTCAGGTCAAGATTTTTTAATTTCTGAATAGCCAGCTCAGGCGTTTTAATATCAGGCTGACCTATGTTTAGGTGGTATACTTTTCGACCTTTCTTTTTAGCTACTTCTGAATAAGGAACTAATTTACGAATTGGAGATTCGGGCATTGCTCTGCCCTTATTGGAAATGGTTGGCATCTGGAACTTGTTTAAAAATAAAAATCCCGACAAAAGTCGGGATTTTTATTTTTAATAAATGATATATTTTAGTTGTTGGTTGGAGTAGCTCCTTCAACAGCTTTATTTACAGGAACACCTTCGTCAGCTGGAAGTGGTTCAACTGTACCTTTGATGGTAAGTTTAACATCTTCTGCGCTTCCGTTAGATTTAATAGTAACTGTTTTAGTGAAAGGCCCTATTCTTTTAACATCATAGTGAACTTTAACTTCTCCGCTTTCACCTGGCGCAAATGGCTGGTTCAATGGAGCTTTAGGAACTGTGCAACCGCATGAACCAGTTGCAGAAGTTAAAATCAAAGGCTGAGTTCCTGCATTAGTAAACTTGAAAACACAATCACCGGATGGACCGCTATCCGGATCCTGCATAATTTTTCCGTAGTCGTTCTCCATTTTGTCGAACGTGATTTTTGTTGTTGGTGCAGGGTTTGGAGTTACAACTTGGGCGTTAGCCAAAGAAACTGCTCCTACAAACATTCCGATGAAGATAATTGATTTTTTCATTTTTGTTTATTTATTGTTAAGGTTATAATTCCTGTTTTGATGTGACAAAGTTATACTTATAATTCTCTTTGCCGTGTTAATGAGTTGTTAAAAATATAAAATGAATTTTAAAGTGTCGTTAAACCATATAAAAAAAAGCAAGTCATAGAGGCGTTACAATTAATTACTAACTTATAAAACAACTAACATGAACACAATAAAATTAAGGCTGATTGCATATTTCATAATTTTTGCAACAACAGCTATTCTCTTAAACGGATGTAAAAGAGAAAACCTTGATGACAATATGAATGCAGCTGAAGACAACGCACTGGCCGAAGTTACATTCAACGATGTAAAATCAATAGCAGATGAAGCCGCTGCAGGTGGTTTATCATCTTACAAAACAGAAGCATCTGACGGAATCATGAGCAATTGTGCTTCTATTACTCACGACACAATTTCTGAACCGCATGTACTTATTATTGACTTTGGCGATGTAAACTGTACCTGCAATGACGGCAGAACAAGAAGAGGTATAATCATTGTTACTTAC
>SXHM01000232.1 GCA_005773695.1 Bacteroidota bacterium | reverse complement strand
TCACCGGCTGCAGCAAGGTAAGGCACCAAAGTCAGGTGAATATCAATCAGATTTCCCTGACCTAATTCCCACTTCAGCTGACGTACTGCCTCAATATAAGGTTGCGATTCAATATCACCAACGGTTCCGCCAATCTCAGTAATTACAATATCAAACTTGCCGGTTTGTCCCAACAGCTTTATTCTGCGTTTAATTTCATCTGTAATGTGAGGAATCACCTGAACGGTTTTTCCAAGGTAAGCTCCTTCGCGCTCTTTATTGATAACGGTCTGGTAAATTCTTCCGGTTGTTACATTATTGTCCTGCGATGTTGGAACATTAAGAAAACGCTCGTAGTGCCCAAGGTCAAGATCTGTTTCTGCCCCATCGTTGGTTACAAAACATTCGCCATGCTCATAAGGGTTAAGTGTACCCGGATCAACGTTAATGTATGGATCAAGTTTTTGAATAGTTACTTTATAACCTCTTGCCTGCAAAAGTGTTGCAAGCGATGCTGAAATAATTCCTTTTCCTAATGAGGATGTTACTCCGCCCGTAACGAAGATATATTTTGTAGATGACATAGGTTAAATTGTTACGGGGCTCAATATTACGAAAAATAGTTGGGTGGTTTTTTTAAAAATTAATTTAGGGTATACAAACTCATACTATTTATTTCACCTTTGCTGAAAAGGAAATAGTTATGAGAAATTATTTAAAAACTGATGTTTTAATTATTGGTTGCGGTCCAACGGGAGTTATTCTTGCACACTTACTTGGAAAAATGGGAATATCTGTGCGTATAATTGAAAAAGACGAAAAGATATTTCCGGTTCCGCGTGCCACACATATTGATGAAGAAACGTTACGTAATTTTCAGGCAACAGGATTAATGCCCCAACTGGAAAAATTTACCTCAAGCTTCGGAAATATGGAAGTTTGCGATGCGAACGGAAAACGCCTTTTTCAGGAAGAAGTTATTCAACCTGATTCAATACATGGTTATTTCGGATCACGCTTTTTTGATCAACCTCAATTTGAAAATATACTGCGTGAAGGTTTAAATAAATATAAATCAGTTGAACTGCTTAAAGGCATTGAAGTAACTTCTGTTTCTCAATCTACAAATGAAGTTACCGCAACCGGAAAAAATAATAGCACCAATGAAATTTTTGAGTTTGTTGCTTCATGGGTAATAGGTTGTGACGGAGGCAGAAGTATAACCCGTGCAGCTCTCAATGTGGAAATGGATGCACTGGAACCTGCCCGCGACTGGATAATTGTAGACACTGTTCTGAAAGATGAAGCTTTTTCAAATTTACTTCCTGACCGTTTTCAATACCTATTTCTTCCTGAACGACTTTCTATTTATGCACACGGTTTTGGTAATCACCGCAGATGGGAATTTCAACTGAATAAAGATGAAAAAGCACCAAGTGATGAAACAGTAAAACAATGGGTGTCTAGATTTGTATCACTTCAGAAAGTTGAAATTACGCGAATTGCAAAATATGCGCACAATTCACTGGTTGCCAGAAAATGGAGAGAGGGCAGAGTTCTCTTAGCAGGTGACGCGGCACACATGATGCCGCCTTCAGCAGGTCAAGGTTTATGTTCCGGTGTACGTGATGCACTCAACCTTTCATGGAAACTAAGTGCAGTTATTATAAAAGAAGCATCTGAAAAAATTATAGATACATATGAAGCAGAGCGCAAAGCCCATCTGAACGAAATATTAAAACGTACACTTTTTATTGGTCATAGAATGGATGGCGATAATTCACTTCAAAAGTTTTGGCGATAATTTAGTCTGCAAATAATTGAACAAATACAGCCATTGAAAAATTATTTTCGCAAAACTTATAACACACCACCACCTTTAAAAGGGTTAAACTTAAACCCTTCATCTTCACTTGAGGGTCATCATATTCCACAAGCAATAGTTGGTGATAAGAAACAGTTTAGTGATGATGTTTTGGGTTTTAATTTTGCGCTCATCTCAGTACCCGGAAAGCTTAGCGAAAATCAAATTTCAACTGCAAAAGAAAAATCAATCTTCATCCTGCAGGAACATGTTGATATAAAACAAACTCTTTTTTCTGAATGGTTAGACAAACACAATAGTGATTTTGTAATCGTGCGGCCAGACAAGATTATCTTTGGCAACGGAAAAACCAATGAATACAAGAATGTGATGAATGAGTTTGAAAAATGGTTTTAAGAAATGAGTGTAGAAAAGGAACAGCATCTTAAAAACATCATCTCCACCCTACCCGACAATCCGGGTGTATATCGCTTTTCTAACGAGGAAGGAAGTATTATTTATGTGGGCAAAGCTCGCAATCTGAAGAAGCGGGTTTCAAGTTATTTCAACCGCGAGCAATACGAAAACCGCAAAACCTGGATAATGGTAAACAAGGTAGTTGACATCGGCTACACCGTTGTTGAAACTGAACTGGATGCATTACTGCTAGAGAACAGCCTGATAAAAAAATACCAGCCTCGCTATAACATCCGCCTGAAAGACGATAAAAGTTTTCCTTGGATTTGCATCCGTGATGAACGTTTTCCGCGTGTTTATGCCATGCGCAATCCGGTTAAAGATGGTTCAACTTATTATGGTCCGTATGCCAATGTAAAAATGATGCATGCCGTGCTGGAGCTGGCACGCAAACTTTATCCTATCCGCACCTGCAATCTGAATTTAACAGCAGAAAACATAAAGGCAAAGAAATTCAAAGTATGTCTTGAGTATCAGATTGGCAATTGCCTCGGTCCTTGCGAAGCATTGCAAAGTGAAGAGGAATACAATGATAATCTGCAACAGGTAAAACACATCATCAAAGGCAATATCCGTTCTGTTTTAGAGCATCTGGAAAAGCAGATGAATGATTATGCTTCTAAACTGGAATTTGAAAAAGCACAATTGGTGAAACACAAACTGGATATGGTGGAGAAGTTTCGCGGTAAATCAACTGTGGTAAATCCTTCCATCGGCAAAGTAGATGTGTTCAGTATTATGAGTGATGAGAAAAATGCTTATGTAAATTTTATGCGTGTGGTAGATGGGGCAATTGTGCAAACCCACACATTGGAATTAAATAAACGTTTAGAAGAAAGCGATGAAGAATTATTGTCTTTCGCCATAGGAGAAATATTTGAACTCTTCGGAAGCAAGATGAAGGAAGCGATTGTTCCTTTCTCTCCCGGAATTGAATTTCCGGATGTTGAATTTTTTGTTCCGCAACGCGGTGATAAAAAAAGCCTGCTGGATCTTTCGTTGCGCAATGCAAAATATTTCCGACAGGATAAATTACGAATACAGGAAAAAATAAATCCTGAACGCCATACGCAGCGGATATTGGAGCAAATGAAAACCGATTTGCGGATGAAGGAATTGCCTTCACACATTGAATGTTTTGACAATTCCAACATACAAGGTGCACACCCGGTTTCTGCAATGGTGGTTTTCAAAAATGCCAAGCCATCTAAAAAAGATTATCGTCATTTCAACATACGAACAGTACAAGGCCCGAATGATTTTGCATCCATGGAAGAAGTGATTACCAGACGCTATTCACGTATGCTGGAAGAAAATCAACCCATGCCGCAACTGATTATTATTGATGGCGGAAAAGGACAATTGAGCAGCGCTTTGCAAAGTCTTGAAAAATTAGGTCTTCGCGGAAAAATTACTGTCATAGGCATCGCAAAAAAACTGGAAGAAATTTATTTCCCTGGCGATTCGCTTCCTCTATACATTGACAAGAAGTCTGAAACATTGAAAGTGATTCAGCAAGCCCGTAACGAAGCTCACCGCTTTGGAATTACTCACCACCGGAACAGAAGAAGTAAAGCCACAATAAAGACGGAACTCACTGAAATAAAAGGCATCAGCGAAGTTACAGCAAAGAAACTATTGAAAGCTTTTGGCTCAGTAAAAAAACTCAAGGAAGTTTCAGAAGAAGAAATTCTAAAAGAGATTGGAAAAGCGAAAGGGAAGTTAGTTGTGGAGCATTTTCACTTGCGGTGATTTTCAATCTTATCGAAAAACCCACCAAATAAAACCTGCTTTACTCCATCCTGAGTTAAAAATTCGTGAGGGAATCCTAACTCAATTTTGCTCACTTCATTCAGTCTGTCTATTTTTACCTGACTGAGTTTAACATCAAGACACTTAAGGTTGTCTTTTAACTGTGCAGCGTTTCTTGCGCCCACAACAGGAATTACAACACCTCTCTGATGCATAACCCATTGAAGAGCTACATTTCCTGCAGAACAACCAATTTCTTCAGAAATCTTTACCACTTCGGCAGCAATAGAAACAGAACGTTCGTTAATTCTTTTACTGCCCTCTTTTATTCGTTTGGGGTCATCGGTCTTGTTCAGGTATTTGCCGGTAAGTGCACCACCTGCAAGAGGAGCCCAGGCAGTAACAGCCAAATCTAATTCATTTGCCATTGGTAATAAATCACGTTCGGCATCGCGGGTAATTAAACTGTATTCAACCTGTATTCCTGCAAAAGCTGTCCAACCTCGTAATTCTGCAATTGCATCGGAGCGCGAAATAATCCATGCTGGTGTGTCTGAAATAGCAATGTGTAATACTTTTCCCGAACGCACCATATCATCTAACGGGCGTAAAACTTCCTCAATTGGTGTTGTAAAATCCCATGCATGAAGATACAGCACATCAACATAATCCAAGCCCAGGCGCTTTAAACTTCCGTCTAAAGTCTGAACTAAATTTTTGCGGTGGTTTCCGCTGTCATTTATTCTG
>SXHM01000231.1 GCA_005773695.1 Bacteroidota bacterium | reverse complement strand
GATGCTTTGAATATGTAAGGAATTTTTAATCGCTCTGTTAATTCCTTCACTTTTCCGGCAACCTCTTCAACTAGAGCTTTGCTTTCCACTACGCAGGGACCGGCAATAAGGAAGAAATTATTTTCTTCTAAGTGTTTTATATTCGGTAGTTGTGCCAGCATCTCTATAAATTAAAAATACCCGACTAAATTAATGTACGCACCTACTCCATTAGCTGCTTTTGTAATAATCAGTCCTTCCAGATTATTGGTTCCCAGATTTACTTTAATTGCTTTACCGAACTGTTTGCTCAAACCTAAACCAATATTATACGTTCCGTAACCACCCCAGGCTAAGCGGGTGTTGATGTTAAAATTGCTTTTGAATTTATGTTCTGTGCCCACATAGATATAAGGTGAATAATTAGCCGCCATGCGGTAGGCAAACCCTGCGTTGATGAATAAATTCTCTTTTGTTTTGTGGGTGTAGCCAATATGAATCATCGATGGCAGCGGAGTGGAATAACTCAAATCTTCGGAGATAAAACCCATATCCGTTTTAATGGAATCGGCACTAAGACTGTTTACCAATGAATCGCCTATATCAAAAAGATTTTCAATGCTAAGGCCTTCAAAACGGAGGGCTGTATCATTACGGGTGCTTTGTGCATTCTGATTCCAATCTATGAAACCAAAGTCGGAAAGTTCAAAGCGGAAAATACTTTTCTGTCTTTCAATTCCGAGAAAAAGATCGAGTGCAGCACCATAACCTTTCATATCGAAAAACTTTTTGTTGGAGTTGTCGGAGTTGCGGACTTCCAATGCCATATTAACATCAATGTATTGTCCGTCAGCATCGGTAAATACATCACCTTTACTCAAAAACAAATTAAGATTTTGCTCGCCTTTCAGGAATGACAATCCGGCACCAAAGCGTACTTTAGTATCTCCTTTATCTGAGAGAAAACTTATCCCCAACTGCAGCTGACGATAGTTTAAATAATTGAAACGCGTTTCACCGAGTTTAGCCGTTTCACCTACATACTGTTTGTTCCCTGCAAAATAAGTTTTAAATAAATCTCCTGCAAACAGTGCGTCAGCATGTTGTCTGTTGCGGAGTGAAAGAAACCAACTTAAGGTTTTTAGTGACGCTGAATCAGGATTGTGTACATACCACAAACCATAGTTCAGATCAAAGCCCAAACGGTTTTTATCTTTTGTTTTGTCGAATACGCTTTGCTTTAAATCCTGATCAATAAAATCACCCCTGTAAAAGGTATTGAAGAATTTAATGTTTACAGAACTGGAGTTAACTCCGTAATCAAAACCTGCTCCCAATGCAGAACCTGGATTGGTTTCGGTGAAGACGGATGAGAAGTTCTGAGCGAAAGTTTCGGCTGAATAAGACAAGAAAATAATTAAACCGCTAAGGCGCAAAGGCGCTAAGACTTTAAACATCTGCTAAGGCTGATTGATGGTATAGTTAAAGTCTGCAATTATTTTTATGTCCATTTTGTAATGGTCATAAATCTTCAGTAATTGAGGAACCTGCGGAGTATCAAATACAATTTTGATGTTTATTTTTTGGGTGTTGTTTAGTTTATCTGCAGTGGTGCTGCTGATAGGAACGTCTAAAGTTGACATCAGACTTCCTATGCTTTTAAAATTACCGTCTAATGCAGGAGCAGCAATGTTGTTGAGTGAATAAAGCGAATCAATGGCAACATTGTTTTCGTCAATCAGAATTAAAGTCATGGTGGCGCTTAGCGGAAAACTGTTATCAGCAATAATGCGAAAACCTCCGCTGTTTACTCTGCTGCCTGCTTTTCCTGCATCGGCATTGAAGTCAAGTGTATCACTGAGTGTAAGATGATCGGAATAAAATGTCATGGGCACTTCCAGTTCCAGATTGGTTTTAATGTTGTTTTCGTAATAGAAAAAATCATTTCCGCTGCTTATGTTTCCAAGCGGGTTGAGTTTAAAATCAAGTGAATAATCAAGTCGGTGAGGCAGGTTTTCAATCAGCGCTCTAATGTTGGAATTTGAATTATCAAACACATACGATTTAAGTGTAGGTGTAACATTTCCTGAATGTATCCATGCATCGGAAGCACGGGTAATGTTGATGGGTGTACTCAGAACCTCGTGTTGCATATCAATTGAAACTCCGGTACGGGGATTAACAGAAGTGATGTTATGTATTTCAATCTGCCCGTCTGCTCCTATATAGTTTTCAAGGGAAAGCGAAAGTTTTACTTCTTCCAGGCCAAGCTGTCCGTCTATTATCTTTTTCAGAAAATCAAAATTGGTGCTTTCGTTTTCTAAAGAAACTTCAGGCGAGCCGAAATAACCACGCCCATATTGAGGAACAACATCAACAAAACTATTACTTACTTTAATGAAAGGCTGATTGGCAACAATCTGAACCGCTGGACCATTGGGATCGGTGCTTCCGCCAAACGAAGTAACCATTGTATTGTAAGAGTTGCCGTTTAATCCTCGCAGATCAAGGCGATAGCCGGTGATGTCAATTGTTTCTGTGATCGAACCATTTGCTGCCACATTGCGGGTAATAGCAAAAGCAGTTCCATTAAGCGTTGCACTTGGAATGGCATAATTAATAGTAACGCCTGCATTCAGATTGTTTTGAAATTCAACAACAATTTGTCCTGAACGTACATAGGCTTCAACCAGCTGCGCATCTTTTAAAGCGTAACGGGTTTCTGTATTAATAGTAATGAGATCGAGGCCCGGCTGAATGGTGGTGCTTAAGGGAAGTGAGAGCTCATTTACAACTGTAGTATCCGGAATAGATAACAAGGTATCAATAAGAATATTGCTGAAATTATTTATGTAAACCAGTTTGAGTGAACTATCGGGATTGACAATAAGCAGCGAATCATCCACTAAATCCTGAAGTGTAAGTGTAGTTGTAAGAACGGGGGCCAACACATCTATATCCCACTCGGCATTGCCTGCATCTTGTTTGCAGGAAGGCAGAAGGCAATATATTGCAGGCAGTAAGCAGTAAAGAAATAGTTTCCGCATTGGATTATTAAAGGATGCCAAAAATAGGTATTTATTCGTCATTGCGAGCGATTGCAAAGCAATCTCAAAATACAACAGATTGTATCCTGGCGAGAAGAACCTGAAATAATGGTGTTCCCCTAATTTCCACGCGCTGAGTGGGAATTCAGTACGCCCCACCCTACGGGATGCTCCCAAGCGCAGCGCGCTTCGACCGCATTCCCACGTAGCACGTGGGAACGAGAAAACTCGCCTAACCCGCCATCCTACCTCAACTGCTTTACACCCAAAATTAACAGAAAATAGTATAAACACTCAAAATAACGTTAAATTTCTTTCCGGCTCCCACGTGCTACGGGGCATGTCTAAACGCTCATTAAAT
>SXHM01000230.1 GCA_005773695.1 Bacteroidota bacterium | reverse complement strand
AGCAGAAGTAAAAGAAGAAGGGAAAACAGAAAACCCAACGCCTACTTTGTTTCCCTGATTAATCTATTTCACCTTTGCGTTCTTTAGTGTTAATTTTTTAAGTTTGTCATAATAATGGAAAAGGGTTGGACACTGATATTCACAACAAACAGTATTCAGGAAGCCGAACTAATTAAAGCATTGCTGAACGAAAACCAAATAATTGCAGTAAATCTGAACAGGCAAAGTTCTTCGCATTTGATTGGCGAGATTGAACTTTATGTACAAAGTACAGATGTAATTCTTGCAAAACAACTCATAACAAAGCATCAGGGAAATTGAAAGATTTAGGTTTAAGACTTGCAACAGGTGTAATTTTTCTTACATTAGTTATCGGTTCAATTCTTTTAGTAAATAAAACAGTAATTCCTTTTTTAGTTTTCTTCTCTCTAACTACAGCTATAGGCTTATTTGAGTTTTACCGCATTTGTGAAAACGAGAAAATATACGTACAAAAGCGACACGGAATTTTTGTCGGAACTGGTATATTTTTCATCACTGCATTAATTTCCGTTGATCATGCTTTTTTCAAATATCAGTTGTTGGTGCTGCCTTTGATGTATGCGGTTTTTATCCGTGAACTTTTCCGTAATCGTGAAAACCCATTCACGAATATTGGATTTACCATACTTGGAATTATTTACGTTGCACTTCCCTTTACATTGCTTGTTTATATTGTAAAGCCAGGCCTCTCCGGTGATTACAAGCCATTAATTTTGCTTGGCTATTTCATGTTGATTTGGGTGTTTGATTCAGGCGCATACCTGGTAGGTTCAAATTTCGGTAAACACAAAATGTTCCCCAAAATTTCACCTAAAAAATCATGGGAAGGTGCAGTTGGAGGGACTGTCTTTGCTATTATGTTTGCCTACATTCTTTCTCTATATGTTGATGATTTGAGTTTCTTTGATTGGTCTGTAATCGGCTTAATTGTAGTAGTTATTGGAACCATTGGCGATTTAGTTGAATCATTACTTAAACGCAGCGTTGGCATCAAAGATTCGGGAAATATTATGCCGGGTCACGGAGGGATTTTAGACCGCTTTGATAGTATTCTTATATCTTCGCCTTTCGTTTTTGTCTACTTAAATTTTATCTAAATGAAATTTCATAAAGAAGGATACGCATCACTGACTTTGGTTCTTGTTTTTGCAATTGTATTTGCAAGCGTTATTCAGTTCATGTTTCCTGACAACCATTATCTGCATGTGTTTTCTTATGCAGTTGGAACATTTTTTATAATAGTTATTTTTCAATTTTTCCGCCACCCGAAACGTAACATCGTTCAAAATTCAAATCACATAATTGCCCCTGCTGACGGCAAAGTGGTGGTAATTGAAGAAGTTGAAGAAACGGAATACTTTAAGGATAAACGTTTACAGGTTTCTATTTTTATGTCACCCATAAATGTTCACGTAAACCGCTACCCAATTGGTGGAGAAGTAAGTTATGTTAAATATCATCCCGGTCTTTACCTTGTGGCATGGCATCCGAAATCTTCAACCGATAACGAGCGCACAAGCGTTGTGATTAAGAAAGATGAAAAATTTTCACTGATGATGAAACAGATTGCCGGTGCATTAGCAAGGCGCATTGTTTACTATTGCAAAGAAGGTGACAAAGCAGAACAGGGAGGCGAAATGGGTTTTATAAAATTCGGCTCAAGAGTAGATTTATTGTTACCTTTGGGCACGAAAATTGAAGTACAACTTAATCAAACAGTAACAGGTGGCGAAACAGTAATTGCCACTATTAATTAACAAACATAAAAACACAATGACAATGAAAAAAGTATTTTTAGCATTAACACTTACAGCATTTATGGGAACAGCAATGGCTTCAACCATTCAAACTGTTTCTTCACACAAAATTGTTTGCATCAAAGGCGGTGATGACGACAAGAAAAAAGAAAAAAAATCAAAGCATGATTGCAGCAAAGAACAAGCAGGCTGTTGCGCATCAAAAACTGCTGCTTCTTCAAGTGGTAATAACACCAACGCAGTAAACACAGTTACTACTACAACTGCAACAACTCCAAAATCTTGTTGCTCACACAAAACTGCCGCTACTTCAGATAAAAAAGCAGAACAAACGAAGTAATTGTTTTCTATAATTGATAAAAAGTCTCACAGAAATGTGGGACTTTTTTATTTCTCATATTGTCAGTCCGCCATCAACACTAATGGTGGCACCCGAAACAAATTGTGCTTCATCACTGGCAAGAAAAGCATAAACACTTGCCACATCCTCAGGTCTGCCGAGTTTTTTCAGTGGCACTTTTTCTTTTACCATTGCAATTACTTTTTCGGGAATTGTTGACATCATTTCCGTTGCAATAAAGCCCGGTGCTACTGTGTTTACTGTGATATTATATTTACCCAGTTCACGTGCCCAGGTTTTGGTCAAACCAATAACTCCTGCTTTGGTGGCGGCATAATTAGTTTGTCCGTAATTGCCATACAAACCAACTATGGAAGAAGTATTAATAATGCGCCCATAATTATTCTGAATCATAAATGGCGAAATAGCTTTGGTGCAGTTAAACACACCTGTAAGATTTACATCCATTACCTGCTGCCATTGTTCAGCTGTCATTTTTTGCAGTGAGGCATCGCGGGTAATCCCTGCGTTATTGATGAGTATATCAATTCTCCCTGTTTCGCGTGTTACTTCTTCAGTTGCTTTTTCAACTTCCTGAAAACTGGCTGTGTTTACTTTATAAAACTTAGCATGCAATCCTTTTTCACTCAAGAGAATTTCCAATTCTTTTCCAAGCACTTCATTCACATCCCAGATGCAAACAGAAGCGCCTTCAACTGCAAATAATTCTGCAGCAGCTTTTCCTATTCCTGAAGCGCCACCAGTAATAACGGCTATTTTGTTTTTTAATCTTCCCATTTTTGTTTAGCTAATTCGTTCAATCATTGCCAAATAAAATCCGTCATAGCCTTCTTTATCCGGGCTCAATCTGAGTTGGTCAAGCAGTTTGAATTCACTGTGTTTTTTAATAAATGCAGCAACCTGTTCTTCGCCTTCAGAAGGTAAGATGCTGCATGTTACATAAATCATTTTTCCGCCAACTTTTGTCATGATGCAATATTCATCAAGGATTTCGGCTTGTATTATTTTCAGGCGGTCTAATTCCTCTTGTTGCAGTTTCCATTTGATGTCAGGGTTTCTGCGCAACACACCTGTTCCTGAGCAAGGAACATCCAACAAAAGCCTGTCGGCACTGCCCTCCAAACGCTTGAAAACTTTTGAAGAATCGATCAATCGTGTTTCAATAACACCTGCTCCGGCACGAGCAGCACGTCTGTTAAGTTCCTTCAGTTTCCATTCTTTGTTATCCATTGCCAGCAACTTGCCTTTGTTTTTCATCAAAGCGGCAATGTGCAATGATTTTCCTCCTGCGCCTGCACAGGCATCTACAACTCGCATTCCGGGCTGAACATCCATATAATGAGCAACAACCTGCGAAGCGGCATCCTGCACTTCAAACCAACCATCATGAAAAGGAATAGTTCTGAAAACATTTCGGTTAAACGGGAGTTCCAGAGCATCACTCACAAAATCTATTGCAACCGTTTCCACACCTTCTTCTTTTAATTTTGATTGTAGAATTTCTGTGTTTGTTTTCAATGTGTTGGTTCGCAATATCAGTTTTGGCGGGTTGTTCAGCGCTGCTAAAATAGAAGTCCAGCCTTTGCCGATTTCTTTTTCACCCAATTTATCTAACCAGTCAGGAACAGACTCTCGCAGGGCACGAACCTTTTTGTACTTCTCTGCTTTTTCTTCAATTTTGTGAGGAATTACATTCTTGAAAAGATAAACTCCGGGAAGTTTCTCTTCTTTTAAAACCAAGCTTGTTCCCAAAATTTCCCACAGAAAATGGCGTTTCATTTCGGGTTCTTTACCAATGATTGTCCATAGAAAACGCCAATTGCGGATAATTTCATAGAATGTTTCGGCAACAAAACTGCGGTCGTAAACCGTCCATTTTTTATTTTTCTTCATCACGGTTTCCAATGCCTGATCGGCCATTTTTCCGTGAGTAAACACCAGTTCCAGCGCATCAAAAATCTGCTCTATTAGCGGACGGTATTTTTTAATATTGAATTCCTTTCTGTACATTTATCTAAATTGCGCTGTTTTTTCAGCCACCAAAGGTATTTTTAAAATTCTTGTGAATATCGTTTTTTTAAGATGGGATTAAAAGCCGCGCTCAGTAAGCCTTTCGCAAATATTGTTGTTTCAGGAATTAAAAAATGGAGTGCAAAGCCTGTTGAAACCCAGCAAAAAGTATTTAATGAACTTATAGCAAGTGCTACGAATACTGTTTTCGGGAAAGAACATGATTTTTCCAATATCAAAAACTACAATGATTATAAAAAACAGGTTCCCGTTCGTGATTACGAAGATTTCAGAAAATATATTGACAGGATAATTGCAGGAGAAAATGATGTCCTTTGGAAAGGCTTACCCATCTATTTTTCGAAAACTTCGGGAACAACCTCCGGCACCAAGTACATTCCAATTACAAAAGAGTCGATTTCAAATCATATTAACTCTGCGCGTAATGCTATTTTGAGTTATATCCATGAAACCGGCAATAGCAAATTTGTAGATGGGAAAATGATTTTTCTCTCAGGAAGTCCTGTGCTTGATATGAGCAAAAAAATTCCGACAGGCAGGCTTTCTGGAATTGTCAATCATCATGTCCCTGGCTATTTGCGTACCAATCAGATGCCGACTTACAAAACCAATTGTATTGAAGACTGGGAGAAAAAAGTAGATATGATTGTAGAGGAAACTGTAAAAGAGAACATGACAATTATAAGCGGAATTCCGCCTTGGGTGCAGATGTATTTTGATAAGTTGGTTATCAAAACAGGAAAGCCGGTTAAGGATATTTTTCCTGATTTTTCGTTGTTCATTTATGGCGGTGTAAACTTTGAACCTTATCGCGCAAAGCTTGAACAAAGCATCGGAAAAAAGATTGACAGCATTGAATTGTTTCCTGCATCAGAAGGATTTTATGCTTATCAGGATTCGCAAAAAGAGCAAGGACTTTTATTGTTACTCAACGAAGGGATTTTTTATGAATTTATTCCTGCATCTGAATATTTTAATGAAAACCCTAAACGACTTTCTATTGCTGATGTTGAGTTAGGCGTGAACTATGCATTAGTGGTAAGCAGCAATGCAGGTTTGTGGGCTTACAGCATTGGCGATACGGTTAAATTTGTATCAAAAAATCCTTATCGCGTCATAGTTTCAGGGCGTATCAAGCATTTTACTTCTGCGTTTGGCGAGCATGTGATTGCGGAGGAAGTGGAAGCAGCATTAAAAACTGCTTCTGAAACATATAAAGCCGAAGTTTTAGAGTTTACCGTTGCTCCTCAGGTTACTCCAACTGAAGGCGGATTGCCTTACCACGAGTGGTTTATTGCGTGCTCAAAAGAACCTGAAAACAAAGAAAAGTTCGCCTTGTTGATGGATGAAACCTTGCAAAAGAAAAACGTCTATTATAAAGATTTAATTAAAGGAAACATTCTGAAACCACTTGTTATCCGATATTTGCAACCCGATGCGTTTGTGCAATTCATGAAATCGCAAGGAAAACTGGGTGGACAGAATAAAGTTCCGCGCCTGACAAACGATCGGAAAATTGCAGAGGAGTTGAAGAAATACGTTTTGTAAAGAATGACTGAAAATCAGTAGTGTCCGATTAAAACAAATATAAGTTCTTTGAAATTATTGATAGGCGTGAGTTACAAGAGATTTTAGCTTGGTGACGATTTGAAATTGATTCATAGTTTTCAGAAAAAAGAAAACTATGAATCAAGGAAAGTT
>SXHM01000229.1 GCA_005773695.1 Bacteroidota bacterium | reverse complement strand
GATGGTACAATGTTCCGAAATGGTCTGTAATGTCGTTAGTATTGTTCATTTTTCTATCGTTTTGTATTCGTATAACAATCCACCCAAATCATTCAATAAACCAAACAAACGGTTCTCAAAATCAAGATTGGCTTTTGGTATTTCGCTTCCGTCAAATCGCTTGGAAATAGTAGGTTCTTCCATTGCTCCGTACTCGTTAAATTCATTGTTGATGGTATCTGAAAGGCTTTCGTATAACCAGCCTCTGGTATCTGCAATAAATGAAATGTACTTTTCCATTCCGATTACTTCATTTTCGTCATCATCATAAGGGTCTTTTTCGGGCAATGTTGCGTTGCTGAAAATAGTGGTGTTCGGATATTCTGTACAAAGGGCAAACGCATTACAAGCCACTTGCCAACATTCCTTGTCGAACATATCAACACTTTTAAATCGGTTCAAACGCTGTTCAAATACCTTTAGATTAGTTCGATTAAATAGCTTTTGTTCTATTCTATCGCCAATGTATTCGGCATTTCTCAATTCACTTTTATAGCTTTCAGTTTCTTCCGTTTCCTCGTCCTGTTCCACCCAATCGTTCATCATTTCGTAAAGCCAATACAAGTAACTTTCTTCCTGCCTGTAATACGGAATTTGGGCAATGTGGTACAGATAACTGCATACGGATACTAAAAGCTTTGCGGTCTTTTTACGCTTCGGATCTTTGAGCATTTTAAAGAGTGGCACAACGGGAATGTAATACAAGGTTGTTCCTGTGTTGTACCGTTCCTCACTTGTAAAGTAGGTTTTCGTACTGTCCTGTATCAATTTAAAACCATCCCAATTTATATTGGTACGTTTTGCTTTGACTTCCATATCCCACATAGCCAATACTACATTGTAGGGAAACTTAAAACTGTGGGTCTGCATTGGCTCAATGCTGTAATGCTCGGCAAGTTGGGAAAGGGACTTGTAAAAATCCCTCTCCGTTTTCTGACAAGCCTGTACGGATTTTGCTGTTTTCAGTTTTGGCAGAAACGTACACTTTAGAATACCATTGGTAGCATTGCTATTGGTACGGATTTCTGCTTGTCTTTCTGCACTTGGTTTGCGTCCTTTGGTCTTTGTAGCCAATTGGCGAACTCGCCCAACTGTCGGTGCAATTGCCGTTGTCGTTTCTGTTCGGGTATGCTGATAGTTCCCGATATGATGTTGCGTTGCATAATTCATTGTTTTAAAATTTTGGTTTAACCTTTCGTTCCCATTACGCTCTCAAATTTGTACTCGACTGCATCGTCTTTTATCTGCGGTGCAGATGCTTTTGCCGTAGTCAAAATCGGGTACATATTGGCGTAAAAATTCATTACGGCTTCCACGCTCCAACGTGGTTCGGGGTCGGTCAGTCTTATGTCCTGTCCTTTATCTTTGAGTATAAAAACTCTTTCTAATTGCGTTACTAATAACATAATGTTCTGTTTTAATGATTACTATTCTTTTCATCTTCGTCTGTTTCATCAATAGGATAATCGGCAGTAATTTCTTGCTCTATTGGTGGTTCGGGTTTTGCTTCGTCCATTGCTCCGAAAAGGCTCGGTGTTGCGAATTTGTCGGATAATGCTGTTTTGCGTTTGCGTATCTCGTCTGCTTTTTCGGGAAACTCCGTTATATCGGGAACTTTTATCCACGCTTCACGGAATTTGCCCTC
The DNA here is from genome assembly GCA_005773695.1 of Bacteroidota bacterium. The sequence continues at coordinate 4,913 of SXHM01000229.1, read as the reverse complement.
TTTCTCCAACTCGTCCGCCTTTGCCATTGCATCTTTAAACTTCTTGTCTTTGACTTCTTTTTCTTTTTTCTCTTTTTCGGTTTTTGCTTTCTCGATTGCCGATTGTGCTTTGGCTTCATCAAGTTGCTTTTGAAATTTCTCCATATCCACCATTAAGCCCGATACCTTTTGTATAGGTGTGGTTATCTGCTCAAAAAATCCCTCGTCAAACTCCTGGGGTGTGGCGTTAAAGGTCAATGGTGGAATTAGATTTTTTGCACTATCTCCGCATTGTTCGTTATTGAGCAATACTGTTACAATTAGGTTGCTTTCTATTCCTTTTGAAATGTTCAGTTGTAATACTCCTGTAAAGTCCAACTGCTGTATCTGATTGAAAAAATTGGTGTTCATCGTTCTAAAATTTTAATTGTTAATACTTTTTTCTTTTTTAAGTTTCTCGTGCATATCTGCCCAATACTCCTGTCTTTCCTTGTCTGTTTCTGTTGGTGGGGCGTGCAGATATTCTTTATACCAACCAGTTTGTTGAATAGCTTTTATGAGGTCGGTAACTTCAATCCAATTCCCTTTTTTATCTATGATTTTCATCGTACTTGGCTTTAAGTGTTATTTACTGATTTCCGCTATTTGGTCAATCCTACCATAGATGATACTTCGAAGACTTGTTTTGTCGGGAGCGTTGTATTCTGCCCAACTATCGTACTGCTTTACGATATAGGATTTTAAAACATCCTCAAATCCAAAGCGATAACCCATAAGCGGTACAGCTCTTTTGAAATAGGCGTTTCGGTTTACTGCTTCTGCAAGCCAATTTTTTTCGGCTCGGTTCAATTTTTCGCCTTTGTTCAGTTTTTCCCTTAATAAGTAAACCTTTGCATTTTGCAGGGTTGCCAATTCGGGTACATCGTGGCGTACAAACTTTGTGGCTATTATTGTTACTATTTCCATTGCGGTAGATTTTAAGGTTGCTGATTTTTGATTTTTCGTTCCAACAAGGTTTCCAATATCTCGTAATCACTTTCGTAAATTTCTCCTTCGAAATGGTAGGTGTCCGTTTCTTCATCAAACCCGTATTGTTCAAAATCTTCGTCTTCCAAATAAATATCTGTGAGTAGCTTGTCATAAAATGTTGCCCTACCATATATAAGATTGCCCATTTCTTCATAATCCTGTGTAAAGTTCACTTCGTAATGTTCCGCTATCTTTTGAATTACTTCTATATTGGGCGACCATTTTGTTTCATACTGAAATTGCCCTTCATCGCCTTCATTCCAATAGATATTGAAGAAATAACCACCATTATTTTTAGAAATAAATTCGGGTAGTTGCCCTTCTTCGGTTTTTTCTTCCTTTTCCTTCATTGATTGAAAAAGTTCCTGTATTGCTGTGATTGTTTCGGGTTTCCCCTCGAATACAACTGTATTACTGCACCAATTTGCCATAACTTTTGTTTTTAGTAGGCTACCACCGATTAAAGCGGTAGCCTGTTGTTATTTAATTAAGGTTTAGGATTTCTGCACCATCTAAAGCAAAACCATTACACAATTCAAATGCTTTCTGTGATTTGAGTTGAGCAGTGCCACCCAATACAATGCTCTGCAACTTGGCTTCATCATTCTTGTAATTTCTTACGTTCTGATAGTAACCTGTAACCGCATTATAAGCTCCGAACAATGTTCCTTTTGTCGTATCCATTTGTTGGGTGTCGCTTATCATTGCGTATGCAAAAGCATCTTCAACGGTGTTTTTGAACACGGTGGAAATTTCATCTTCTGCACCTTTTTTGATAAGGTCAAGCGTTTCCTTATTCGGGCAAAGTGCCAATTGGATTAGCTTTTTAACTTCACGGTCTGATACCTTTACTTTTGCCCACTCATTAAAAATGCCCTCTAATTGGTTGCTCAATGTGTTGGCAAGTCCCATAATCTTGTGAGCGTTCTCGATACGTCCTTTTGCTCCCGAAGTGTGTTTGATACGGACAACATTAGTCATACTGCGTAATGAAGCGTTTAAGGTATTTTGACAAACAATTCTGATAGGCGTGAATGCGGCTGTGATACTTCCGCTACCATCGTGCGAAGTGGTAAGGAAAATGTACTTTTCCGTAACATCATCGCCATTACCCACACGAATATAGTCAGGCAGTTTGGCTGTGATAAAAATGCGTTCACCGTTGCCTAATGCTCCTGCGGTTTCATACAGAATGCCCTCGCCACCGCCTACAATAGCATCAAAGAAATTAAAGGCTTCACGGTTTTGTACGATGTGGTAATCCTTACCGACTACGCCCAATACGGCATTGTTATCGGTGCGAATGTTGGCGAAATAGTTAGGTACTTCCAATTCGCTACTGCCTATCTCTATGTCGTTAGCCGTTTCGATAATGCCCGAACCTTTGGTAAAAAGTGGGGATTTTACGACTTCGTAATCTAATCCTGCGTGTTTGATAGCTTCCTCGCTTGTTGGGTATTGCTCCACGATTTGCCCTAAACCGTGCCACGCTTTTTGCTGAACGCTGAAAAATGAATAACGTCCTGTTCTCTCGTTGAAATTGATATTATGTGCCATAATGTTTAAAATTTTGATATAAAAAATGGATTGAATGTTCTTGATTAAAATGGGAGGTCGTCTTCTGCCTTGTTATTGTTTGTGCTTGTGGTAGCTTGTGCCGTTTCCGATTTTTTGCCACCGCCGTGCAATTTGATTTGTGAGGTATGGAAATTCAATCCTGCTCTTGGCTCTCCATCATTACCTGTCCACGCTCTTGTACTTACTCGTCCCTATAGTTCTACCAAAGTGCCTTTTGTAAGTAGCTTGGCTACATTCGGGCTTATCCAATAGGAGCAGTCGAAATAGGTGGTTTGCTCTATGCGTTCGCCCTGCTTGTTACGGTAGCTGTCGTTGGTCGCTACTGAAAAGTTTACTACTTGTTTGTCCTGTGACGTTGTGCGTACTTCCGCATCCCTTGTCAGTCTTCCTGTGATGTTCATATTCTTTAATTTTTAGTTATTGATTTTGATTTTTTTTAGATTTATTCGGCAATGAGAGGAGGTGCTGTTTCGTTTCATTACCATTTCCAATGTTTTTAATTTTCGTATCTGACATTTTTTTTATTCGTTTAAAGAGCCGGAGTATGCTATGTTTCGTTTCACGAGCATAAAAGGTTCGTGTTTAGCAACACCAAGGTTTTGGAAAAAAATACTACCCAACGGGTGGAGATTATTTTCCAAACTTGCTTGACCTTTGTGATGCGTGAAGAACACGGAAATACCTTTGCTCTTGAAATGGGACAAAAAAGCATACGGGTCTTTGGATAAAAATGAATGTGGAAGCCAAGAAGATGGCATTGAGAAATGGTTTAAAGTGAATTGAAATAACACTTCCAATTCGCTGAATTTTTAAAACACTTTTTTAAAGCGGTGGGGCTATCAAAGCCACACTAACAGAGGATTAGAAAAATGTATTTGTGTGGGAGGCATAGATGGCAACATTTTTTAATCTTCTGTTCCAGAAGTAGCCGAAAAGCTCTTTTACAGAAAGGGAATAGCAGAGCGAAGTAAATGTGCTTTGGCTATAAAATATGGGCATAAAAAAAGCAGAACCGTTAAGTTCTGCTAGTAATTATCAAATTGTGATTAACTATATAACCTGTAAAAACGCTTCTTCAATCTCCTTAAATTTAGGAGCTACCAAATCCATATCCTTACTAATCTTTTGGCTGGTAATTTTAGCATAAATCTGTGTAGTTGAAATGTTTTTATGTCCCATCATTTTGCTAAGGCTTTCAATAGGTACGCCTTCGGTCAAAAACATCGTTCCAAATGTGTGTCTTGCGGTGTGAAAAGTTACTTTTTGTTCTGTAATAATTTCAGCTTTTTCAATTAATTTGCCAATGTGAGTATTGCAGGTTACATTGGTTGGAACTGGAAAGATAAACTCATTACGAGTGCTACCGAGGTATTTTTCTATGATACGTTTTGGGATTTCCATTAACCGAACATTAGAAGCAATATCTGATTTTTTTCTTCGGCTGATGATCCATTGATGGCCATCGAAGAAAGACTGAATATTGTTCCTTGTCAGTTTTTTAATATCCGCATAAGCAAGTCCGGTAAAACAACTGAAAATAAAAAGATCTTTCACAAGCTCATACCGTGGGTGGGGCGGTACACACATCATCAGTTTTTCTACATCTTCTTTAAGAATATAACCCCTGTCGGTTTCTTCCATATTAATTTCATAATCTTGAAACGGATTATCACGTATCAAACTTTTTTTAATAGCCAATTCCACCAGACTTAGCACAGGCATCGTGTAAACCCAAACCGTATTATGTGTAGACTGTAAATCGTACCGAAGATAAAAATCAAATTCCCTAATAAAATCTCCAGTCAATTCCCGAAAGGCCATATCATCACGATGATAGCGTTCTTTGATAAAAGCGGTAAGATGATTATAAACCGTGATGTACTTGTTGTAGGTGCTTTGTGAACGTTCGTCCTTGTCAACCAATTTTTTAAAATCCTCATTTTTATCGTTAAAGACTTTTAGAATTGCATCATCCATTACACCAACACCCAAGAATGAGAGCTTTACTTTTTGGGAAGTAGCAAAGCCCTCGTGTTTCAGCATATCTTCATAAATTTTGTCAATACGCCCACGTATGTTATCCAACTTTTTATTAATATTTAAAGCTGTTGCGCTTTTGCCCTCAACTCTTCCATATTTTAGATCCCAATTGCTTGGGTCAATTTCTAACTTTGTCCCGAAAGTTTTAGGTGTTCCGTCAATGGTAATACGTGCCATAATCGGAGCATTACCATTTTTTTTCAGTTCGTTCTTTTTCAAGTAGAAAAGCAGTTTGAACGTTGATTTTTTTGTCTGCGTCATAACTCAAATGTTTAATGTTTAAAATT
>SXHM01000228.1 GCA_005773695.1 Bacteroidota bacterium | reverse complement strand
GCGAAAGAAAAATCTTTTCCCATCAGAATAATTAAAAGTGCGCCAACAATTCCTGATACAATTCAAATTATTTTTGAAAAGGTGATTCGTTCTTTAAGAAGCAGCGATGCGGCTAGCAAAACCAATATTGGAGTTGAGGTCATAATAATAGCCGCATTGATGGGTGTTGTTATACTCAGTCCTTTGAAAAATAGTAGTTGGTTAGCTGCAATTCCCAAAAAAGCACCTGCTATAAGCTTCGGAAAATCTGTACGCTCTACTTTTTCGCGTTTTAATAGCGCATGAAAAAACCAGAAGAGTAGCACCGCTCCAATGCCCCGTAACACAACAAATCCGAAAGGTTTTACATACTCAGGCATTATCGCCTTTGCAATGGAATAGTTTGCTCCGTAAATAATATTAGCACCAAGAAGTGCTAGGTGTGCACTTATATTTTCTTTAGCTTTCAAGGTCGCAAAAGTATTAATCTCAACAACCAGTTGTTTTGAATGCGTATTTTAGGGCTGAAATTTCTATCTCATTATGGCAAGCCGAGCAGCCGAACGTTTAAAACTACTAACGCCAAGCAGAATTATTCTGCCTATTCTGATAGGGTTGGGGGTGGCATCTTATATGGTTTTTTCGGCCCTGCAGGAAGAGCGGTTTGAAAAGAAAGTTGCTGCAAACGCAAACTATATTTGGGTAGATGGAAATGAGAACGGTGAAGAGGATGAAGAGGAGTTTGTTTTCAAAGAAGAAGGAAAAGGTGAATATGTAAAAATCACTTACCGTGATGAATTGCGAAGTATAAACTGGACATGGTATTCTACCTTGTGGATTGTTATTGCCATCATATCTATGTTTATCCGCGACCTCAGTTATATGTATCGCATACGTGTACTTACAGATAATCATATATCGTGGCGCAGAAGTTTTGATGTGATAATGTTGTGGGAGTTTGCTTCGGCTGTAGCTCCCAGTGCAGTTGGAGGAAGTACTGTAGCTATGTTTATTATAAACCGTGAAGGAATTAAACTTGGAAAAAGCACAGCCATTGTATTAATTACTTCGCTTCTCGATCAGCTTTTTTATATTGTTATGGTTCCAATTGTTTTGCTGGCAGTAGGAACACAGTACCTTCTCCCTGACTTCAGCAGCAAAGCAATGCAGGGCTTAGCATCTGCTGGTATTAATCTTTTCTTTATAGGTTTTTCGTTAATGTTATTATATGCTGTTATAATTTCCTGGGCTATTTTTGTTAAGCCGCGTGGTTTTAAATGGCTGCTAATAAAAATATTTCAACTGCCGTTTTTGCGAAAGTGGAGAGAAAATGCTGCTGAAACCGGGAATGAAATTATTATTGCTTCAAAAGAGATAAAAGGTAAACCTTATAGTTATTGGTTTAAAGCAACTGCCGCAACTTTTGCATCATGGACAGCCCGTTTTTGGGTAACAAATTTTATCATTATGGCTTTTTTTCCCGTTAGCGAACATATGCTTATTTATGCACGTCAGTTAGTGATGTGGGTAATAATGCATATCACTCCAACACCAGGTGGTAGCGGTGTTGCCGAAATTATTTTTACAGGATTTATAGGTGAGTTTATTCTTTCAGCAGGATTGATAGGCAGCATTGCCATCATCTGGCGGCTTATCAGTTATTACCCTTATTTATTTATTGGAGCCATTATTCTTCCGGGATGGATTAAGCGCTCTTATATTAAGAAGAAAGCCTGATTACCACTTCACAATTACCTTTCCAATAGATTTTCTTGACTCAACAAATCGGTGTGCATCTGCAAGTTTATCTGCAGTGAAAACACCGCCAACCGTTGGTTTTATTTCACCTTTTTTTACTAAATCAACTACACTTTCCAGACAAATCTTTAGCCAATCAGGATGATTATCTGCAATGCGTAACATATTCACTCCAATCATTCCACGCGAGTTCATCAGAAACTGAACTGGATGGTAAATTCCGAAATTGAAAACCATTTTCATCGTATCCCAAATCTGTAATCCGCCACCCAGGTTTTCTGCTGCACCGTAACCTACTATTCTTCCTCCTTTGTTAAGGCTGTTAAAACTTTTGCGGAATGTTTTTCCTCCAACCGAATCAAATGCAACATCAATTCCTTCCGGTCGCAGTTTTTTTAGTTCAGCCCCAAAGTCAGAAGTATTATAATTTATTGGATAATCAACACCCAACTCACGCAGGTATTCTAATTTTTTGTCAGAGCCGGCAGTGCCATAAATAACACATTCGTGACGCTTGCAGAGTTGCACTAATGCTGTGCCAACACCACCTGCTGCAGCTTGTATTAATACATGATTTCCTTTTCGCAGGCGAATCATTTCTTCGGCACAAAACCATGCTGTGGAATATTGAACAGCCAAAGCCAACGCAATTCCGGCATCCATATTTTCTCCGATTGGAACTACAGCACGTTCATCTGTAACAACGCGTGTGGCATAACCTCCAAAGCGACTGAATGCAACAACACGAGTTCCCTTTTCAAGTTTGTTTTTCACTTCACTTCCGCAGGCTTCAACTCTTCCAACCGATTCATAACCTACAACACAAGGCAGTGGTGGCGCATCCTGGTAAAGTCCGTTGCGCGCCATAATGTCGGCAAAGTTTATTCCGAACGCTTCAACAGCAACAAGTATTTCGTTTGAACCGGGAACAAGAGTTGGTTTTTCCTGCAGTTCAAATGCTTTTTCGGGTTCTCCGTATTTTACAATGGTTAATGTTTTCACTTTTTTGTTTTTTTAATTTAAGACAAACATACATCGAATAAAATTGAATTTCTTTAGGTTTGCCGTATGGAGTTTGTGCGCCTTGTTCTATTATTATTTATTAGCATTTCTTTTCCATATTTCTCAATTGCCCAAAAGTATAGCATCTCAGGTACTGTTGTTGATGATAAAACAGGCGAAAATCTCGCATTCGTTAACATATTGCCCGATGAAGAAATTAAGGCAACAACAACTGATATTGACGGACATTTCAATATTTCATCACAATCGCGTTTGCATAAACTTTCATTCAGTTATGTCGGGTACGAAATTGCAGTAGTTACTTTATCTGATGACGAGGATATAGTTATCAGAGTTAAAATGGTCCGGAAAAATTTCGGATTACAGGAAGTAGTTATTTTTCCTGGTGAAAATCCTGCTCATCGTATAATCAGGAATGCAACAGCCAACAGAAATAATAACAATCCCGAACAACTGAAATCATTCTCGTATGTATCATACAATAAAATGTATTTCACCCTTGATACAGGTAAAGTGCGCGAAAATAAAGGCAGTATAGTTAAACAAAGCCCAACAGCTGAAGAGGAAAAGGAAATTCAAAAATTTTTGGATGAGCAATATATTATGTTGATGGAATTTGT
>SXHM01000227.1 GCA_005773695.1 Bacteroidota bacterium | reverse complement strand
GCCCGTTGTTTCGAATGGTTCCTGATTTCAGCAATACATTATTGGTTCTTATCAGCGCTTGAAGATTTACATTCAATACCATGTCCCAATATTTTTCATCCATTTTGGCAATGGTTTTATCGCGGGTGATTCCGGCATTGTGAATCACAATGTCAACTCCATTGTATTCTTTTTTAAGATAATCATTAATGATAGTTGAAGAATCTTCTTTGCTCATATCTGCTGCCAGAAATCTTCCGTTGATGGAGTCGGCAACTTTTTTTCCTGCTTCTGAATCTTCTGGTCTGTCTAACACAATTACAGTTGCGCCTTCTGTAGCTAATTTGCGCGCAGTAGCTTCGCCAATGCCACGGGCAGCTCCTGTTACCAAAGCAATTTTTCCTGATAAAGAATTTTCCAAAGGAACAATTTGCGGAATATTTCCGCTTGAATTAATTCTGAAAACCTGTGCCGTTACAAATGCTGATGCTTCTGAAAAAATAAAATGCAGAACAGGTAAGAGTTGTCTTTCTGTTACATTTTTATTTTCCAAACGGACAAGGTTTACCGTTGCTCCTTTTCTGCCAACTTCTTTTGCAACAGAACGCGAAAAACCTTCTATTGCTTGTTGTGCCGAAACATTCTCTGCGCTTCCTGAAGGAATTAACCCAACAATAACAACACGTGAATTGTTAGCCAGTTTACCTGCATTGGCATGAAAAAATTCATAGAGCGATTTCAGTTGCGCTACGGTTTCAATTCCTGTTGCATCAAACAACAAAACATCTGCCCTGTCTTCAGCAGGGAGCGAATTGATTAAGGCATGACCACCAAGTTCATCATAGATATTACTGATAACGGAAGAGTTAATACCTCCTATTGCAGTCACCACTTTTTTGCCGGCAAGGATTTGTTTCTTCCAACCGCCTTTTAAACGTTTCAGTCGCGGAGGAACTGTAATTCCAAGTAAGCTGAAGATAGATTTCCATCCGCGTTTGTGTCCGTATTCAAGAATAAAGTCTGCCATGATTTTGTTTTTTATGTGGGTAAAAATAAACCTTATTGCCTTTCACCTGTTATGATTTGATTAATCTTGAATTTGTTTTCTTAGAGTTCTATCTTTGGTCCCTTAAAACTTTTACTCCTTTACACTTTCATAAACTTTTAAACTAAAAAATCATGGCATTCGAATTACCAAAACTACCTTATGAATACACTGCGCTGGAACCTCATATTGATGCACGCACAATGGAAATCCATCACACCAAACATCACAACGCTTATGTTACTAACCTCAACAAAGCTATTGAAGGCACACCGCTTGCTTCGCAAAGCATTGAAGAAATTCTGAAAGGTATTTCAAAAGCAAGTGCAGCTGTACGCAACAATGGTGGCGGGCATTTTAACCACAGCCTTTTCTGGAAGGTGATGAAACCCGGAGGTGGCGGATTACCAACAGGTGATTTAGCAGCTGCTATCAATCGCGACTTCGGTTCGTTTGATACATTTAAAGAGCAATTTAATAATGCAGGTGCAACCCGTTTTGGCTCAGGTTGGGCTTGGCTACTGGTGCATGACGGCAAACTAGTTGTTACTTCTTCACCTAATCAGGACAACCCTTTGATGGATATTGCAGAAGTAAAAGGAACACCAATTCTTGGATTGGATGTTTGGGAACATGCTTATTATCTGCACTACCAAAACCGCAGACCTGATTACATCGGTGCTTTTTGGAATGTAGTTAATTGGGATGAAGTAGCTGCGAATTTGAAAAAAGCGTAATTGACATCATTTAAAACTAAAAGAGCCCCGCAGTTTGCGGGGCTCTTTTAGTTTAGTTTTATCAGCTCCCACTTTGCTCTAAACTGCGGTTTGTAAATAAATTCCCGGTCTGTATAAACTAATTTGATTGCTTTTACCTTTTCTCCATTCAGGCTATCGTTATAGTGCGTCAAATAAGGTGCTGCCCAAATACCACTTTCGGTGTTTTGTACTACAAGACGATGTTTTATTATGCTGTCGTTATCCAACTGATAGAGCATGTAATATTCAGGTTCTTTATAAAACGAATGTTTGAGTTTGCCTACCAAAGTTCTGTCAATATTGAACTTCATGCGCAAGGCAGTTCCTTTTGCTAATTCGGGCAATGAAGTCCACTCATTCCAAGTGATGGTGTTTGTGTGATTGAATTTTTCAACTACTAATTTTTCATCTTCAGTGCGTTTTAAAATGCGTACTTTTTCATCTTCATAAATCTGTGAATAAAAATTCATAATGGAAAAATTTACCTGTCCGTCATCACTTAAAATGTAGCGGTGGTCTATACTATTCATTTCATGTCTCCACCAGTTTTGTTTGGTCCAGATATAATAGCGTGGTGCTTTCTCTGATTGCAGAAAATCTGCATTTACTTTATCCAGCACTGCGTTATTCACACAACCCAACTGAAACAGCGGACGGTTTCTATAGTTCAGCTTATTGGCAGCAACATAACTTGTTTCCCATGGGAAAATATCAACGGTATTATTGGCAATAATTTTTCTGGCGCTGTCAGCTAACAGAACATTAGCAAGATTTTCTTGCGTTTGATTGTTGAATTCCTCTCCCCCATCGCGGAAAATGTTTACTGCTCTTTTGAAATTAGCAATGCCTCCATATTTCATTTTCCATTCCATATGAAAATGCCCTGTCTGTTTAATGTTTTGATAATATAGATAAGGAATGGCAATAAGAATCGCAAAGCGAAGTCCTCCTGTTTTTTCATCGGCAAGAAACAAAACGCCACCAAACAAAATCAGGAAATTAAAAAATGCCATTGCATGATGATTCTCTTCGCGGGCAATGGAGTAGCGGAATACAGCCCACAGCGCAATAATAAAAACAACATACACCGTGTTTACATTTTCACAGCGAAACAAGAACCAATATCCTGCAATAAAAATGAGCATCAACGAGAGTAGAATTTTATCGTTAGGCGCATTTACAGAAGTTGCTCCCAGATTTCCGTTGCTGATGAAAAACCAATTACGCAGGTGTAACAAACTACCATCCAGATTGTGATTGATAAAAAGCCACAACAAAAAATAAATACTGAAACCAATTCCAACCGTAAATAAAAGGTTGCTGAATTTTTTATTCCGTATAAAATCAAGAACCAGATAAAATGCCATCATCATTACCGCTGCTGCTGCAATATTCAGCTTTACAAAAAACGAAAATGCGGTTACTGCAATTGCAATAAAAAGAAAATGATTTTTGCGCGTGGTAGAATGCAATACCAATGCAAAGGCCACGCAACCCATCATTTTTTCGTCAATGCGAAGGTTGGCACTTAGTAATAAAGCAGCAATGAAGGCAAGCCAAAGTCCTTTTTGTTTTATGTGTTTTGTTGCTTGAAAAACAAGCAACACAAACAGCAACTGAAAAGCAAACGTGAAACAAAACGTAAGCAGATAATTATTTCCTATCAGCAGCGGAAAGCGAATAAAACCTAAAGGTCCGTAACTGAAAATAGCATCAGTGCCATGCGAAATTCCCTGATTGAAAAAATAGTTGAAGCAATAAACATAGCCCTGATCTAAGCCAAGACCGATGACAGGATCAAATTCGGGGAAAGTAAAAACTGCAAGAACTAAAATGAACAGCGCAGAGAAAATAGGATTTTCTTTCAGAACTATTTTCATTGCTTAAACCCCGCATCCCATTTTACAACCATTATGAAATCATTTTCAATCGGTAAATATCCGTAATCGTAGCAGAGTTTATAGGTGCTGCCTTTAAGCGTGGTGTGGGTATGGGTGTGGTATTTAAAATTAAATCCTTTGTCGGCTAGTTTTGCTTTGCTGATTTTTGCTTTTCCATCCGGAGAAACAATGCTGTCTAAAATTCTGCGGTTTTTGCGAAGAATATTATTTACGTTGCGCATTTCAGCGGTGGTATCGCTGTTGGCTTTGTTGTTGTAATTGCTGCGACACTGGTCGTCACAGAATTTTTTATCGGCCCGGCCTTTTAAAGGTTCGCCACATTCAAGACATTGTTTTTCCTCATTCATTGCCGTAAATGTAGCAACATTTTAGCCGATTACAAACGTTTACACCCGTCTATTTTCAGAAGTAAACGGATACTTTCCGCCTTTGGGTTGGAGGTGGATGTTCCTTTGTGCCGTCAATCAATGACAAAACAAAATTCACGTTTAACTAAAAACAAAAACATCATGAACACATTAAGAAACAGCGTACGTTTAATCGGAAATCTGGGAGCAACTCCTGAAGTGAAAGAGTTTGAGAAAGGCAAAAAAGTAGCACGTATTGCACTTGCCACCAACGAAACCTTCACCAACGCAAAAGGCGAAAAAGTAACCGAAACCTGCTGGCACAACCTTGTTGCCTGGGGCAAAACCGCAGAGCTTGCGCATAAGTATCTGACCAAAGGCAGCGAGGTTGCCATTGAAGGCAAACTGACTTCACGCAACTACACTTCAAAAGAGGGTGAGAAAAAATATATCACTGAGATTGTAGTGAATGAGTTGCTTTTTTTAAATAAAGCTGCTTCGAAACAGTAATCAGTAAATCAGTAACAAAAAGCCCCGCAAGTTTGCGGGGCTTTTCTTATTTTAATAGTATTCAGTATTAAAGCATAAACCAAGGGAAAATGTCCATTGTTGCAGTACTGCCATTTTTCAGTTCCACTTCAATGTAAACCAAACCAAATTTATGGTTGGCGCGATAGGTGATTTTGGATGCAACCTGATCGCTTTCGGGAAGATAATGTTCAACTTTTGAAGTTTTTATATATAAAAACCCCATTGGCCAATCGTCTTGCCCGGTTTTTTCGGTTACCGTTCTTTTGGACGTTTCACCGTAAATATTTGTAAAGGGGTATTCTGCTCCTACTCCATCGGCATATTTAACTACTGTCCAAGGTTTATTTTCCTGCATAAAGTCCTGAACTCCTTCCGAGGTAATTTTCAAATTGAAATCACCTTCAATTTTGCCGTCAGGGGTTTTGTATTCGGCAGGCACCAAAGCTGATATCAGGGCCGAATCTGGATGACCTGTAAGGTCAACCACACCATGATAGGTTACAATTCCGTCATTATTTGCTATAACTGTAATGGTCCCTGTGTTGACGTTAATTCCGCCAACGTTAATGTATACCGATGATTCATTACCTACCTGAGTAAGCTCAATGTTGGTTTCGCCTCCTAAATCATTGGGGCCTTTGGGGTCGTCTTTTTTACAGGAATTTAACGAGGTAAGCAGTGCTGCAATAAGCGTAATTGAAAAGATTTTTTTCATGATATTAAATAATTTAAGGTTTGGCACAAAGATGCACTTGTAAGACACCATCGAAAATGACAATGGTCAGGCAAAAGCGTGATTTTGGTCAAAAAATGTGAGTTCCATTTTTTGATACCTTTAAAAAACCTCAATAGATT
>SXHM01000226.1 GCA_005773695.1 Bacteroidota bacterium | reverse complement strand
GCATTTTAATTTTATTGTGTGAAAACCTTGTCTAATCCTTTACACATTGCAACAATTGTTCTGTCGATGTCTGCATCGGAATGTGCTTCAGAAATAAAACCAACTTCGTAACCGGAAGGTCCAAGGTATATTCCACTCTCTAATAATTCAGCATGAAGCATTCTAAATTTACTCATACTTGCTGCATCAATTTCATCTGCACTTCTGATGCTCTCCTGATCTGTAAATGCAATCCAGAAAATGGAAGCAATGTTGAACATTCTGAATGTATAGCCTTTTAAATGAGAATGAGATTCAACAGCAGTGCAAAGTTTTTTTGTTTTTACCTCCAACGAAGAATAGAAGCCTGTTTTCAAACATTCTGTCAGTTGTGCAATTCCTGCAGCCATTGCCACCGGGTTTCCTGAAAGCGTTACTGCCTGGTAAACATCACCATCGGGTGAAATCTTTGCCATGATTTCTTTACTTGCTCCATACATTCCAACCGGCAAACCACCACCAATTATTTTTCCATACGTAATAATGTCGGGCTGAATTTCATAATAGCCTGCAGCACCTTCAAACCCAAGCCGGAAGCCGGAAATCACTTCATCAAAATGCAGCAGCGTCTTATTTTCTGTGCAGATAGTTCTCAGTTGTTGTAGGTATTCGTTTGTTTGTAACAACAAACCATTATTAGCAGGAACAGGTTCAATAATTACAGATGCAATCTGATCTTTAAACTCTTCAAATGCTTTTAATACCGCATCTATATTATTGAGCGGAACAACAATCGTATCGTTCACAAATGATTCGGGAACACCTGCAGAAGAACTTGTTCCAAAGGTTACTAATCCTGATCCGGCTTTCACTAACATCGAATCAACGTGTCCGTGATAACAGCCTTCAAACTTTAAAATCTTGTTTCGCCCTGTATAACCGCGTGCAAGACGAATAGCACTCATCACAGCTTCTGTACCGGAACTTACAAACCTTATTTTCTCAACAAATTTGTTGTTAGATAAAATCAATTCAGCTAACTCATTTTCTTTCTCTGTTGGTGCACCGAATGATGTTCCGTTTTGCACAGCATCTATTATCGCATTTCTGACTTGTGAATTGTTATGGCCCAAAATCAATGGTCCCCACGAACAACAGAAATCAATAAATTCATTTCCGTCTGCATCCCAGATGCGGCTTCCATCTCCTTTCTTAATAAATAGAGGGGTTCCACCAACCGAGCGAAATGCCCGTACGGGAGAGTTTACCCCACCGGGAAAATACTGTTTGGCCTTATCAAATAATTGTTCTGATTTTTCTCTTTTCATATCTTCAAAATTGCTTTGCAAATATAGGGTAATTAATACCTTTGGGCACAAGTAGAATTTCACAGAAAGGCGCAAAAGCGCAAAGAATTATGAGTTTTAATAACACACTTGAATTTGCACAGTCACAGGACAAAGCAGATAAACTTTCAACTTTCAGAGCTAAGTTTTTCTTTCCTGAATTAAATGGAAAAGAAGCAATTTATTTCTGTGGAAACTCGTTAGGATTACAACCTAAAACGGCTGCAACTGCTTTGCAACAAGAGTTAAGTGATTGGGCAAAGTTTGCTGTGGAAGGACATTTTCATGCAAAAAACCCGTGGTTTTCTTACGAGAAAATGTTTGACAAACCGCTTGCGAAGCTTGTAGGGGCCAAGCCTTCAGAAGTTTGTGCTTTGGGCTCACTGACCAATAATCTTCACTTGCTGATGGTTTCTTTTTACCAGCCAACTGCAAAACGTTTTAAAATTTTGTGCGAAGAAAAACCATTTGCATCTGATCAATATGCATTAGAGTCACAGGTAAGATTTCATGGTTTTAATCCGGATGAAGCTATAGTGGAAATGAAGCCGAGAGCAGGAGAATATAAACTAAGCACTGAAGATATTCTTGCAAAGATTGAAGAACTGAATGACGAACTCGCTCTGGTAATGATTGGCGGTGTGAACTATTACACCGGACAGGCTTTTGATATGAAAAGCATTACTGAAGTTGCACATAAAGTGGGCGCACTTGCAGGCTTTGATTTAGCACATGCAATGGGAAATCTAGTGATGAATTTACACGACTGGAATGTGGATTTTGCCTGCTGGTGCAGTTACAAATACCTGAACTCAGGACCGGGAAGTGTGGCAGGAATTTTTGTGCACGAGAAACACGGTAATAATCCTGAATTGCCGCGCTTCGCAGGCTGGTGGGGAAATAATCCTGATACACGTTTTAAAATGGAAAAAGGATTTGTTCCGGCTGTTGGCGCTGATGGCTGGCAACTAAGCAACGCTCCTGTATTTTCTATGGCTTTGCATAAGGCTTCTTTAGATATTTTTGATGAAGCAGGAATAGAAAACCTGCGTGATAAAAGTGAGAAACTAACTGCTTACCTTGAATTCTTAATTGATGGTATAAACCAACAGAAAGGAATAATAAGAATACTTACACCAAGAGATAAAAATCAAAGAGGTTGTCAGTTATCATTAGTATTTTCAGAAAACGGCAAACAAATTCATGAACAATTACTGAAAGCCGGAATTATTACCGACTGGCGTAATCCGGATGTGATACGCTTAGCCCCAGCCCCACTCTACAACTCTTTTGAAGATGTTTGGAAATTCGGGGATGAATTGCAAAGAATTCTAAATGCTTGAATTACGTTTTCAAAATAAACTGATTGAAGCCGGTGTTGATGAAGCCGGGCGCGGGTGCCTTGCAGGACCTGTCTTTGCTGCGGCTGTTATTCTTCCAAAAAAATTCAAATCAAAATTACTGAACGACTCCAAACAACTGAGTGAAAAGAAAAGAGAAGAACTCCGCCCGATTATTGAAAATGAAGCACTGGCATGGGCGGTTGGCATTGCAACTCATGATGAGATTGACAAAATAAATATTCTTAACGCATCGTATCTCGCCATGCATCGTGCGATTGAACAACTGAAAAATGTTCCACAACTTTTATTGATTGACGGAAACCGCTTTAAGAAATACAAAGACATTCCGTTCAAGTGTATTGTGAAAGGCGATGGAAAATTATGTCGATTGCGGCTGCTTCCATTCTTGCTAAAACGCATCGTGATGAATATATGCTGAAGATGGATGCAGATTTTCCGCACTACCAATGGAAAAAAAATAAAGGCTATGGTACTTTGAAACATCGCATGGCGATTGAGAAATACGGTGAGTCTGTTATTCATAGAAGAAGTTTTAAAATAGCACCCTTACAGCCAACTTTGTTTTAAATTTCTCGCAAAGGCTCAAAGCCGCAAAGAAGAAGATTAGTAGTATTTTTGAACGTTCAAAAAATTAAGATATGAGAGAGATACAATTTCGTGAAGCTGTAAAAGAAGCCATGAGCGAGGAAATGCGCAGAGACAAAAACGTTTTTCTGATGGGTGAAGAAGTTGCTGAATACGATGGCGCTTACAAAGCTAGTCAGGGAATGCTGGCTGAATTTGGCGGAGCGCGTGTGATTGATACTCCAATTTCAGAACTTGGTTTTGCCGGAATTGGTGTTGGTGCTGCGATGAATGGTTTACGTCCGATTATTGAGTTTATGACCTTTAATTTTTCACTTGTTTCAATTGATCAGGTGATTAATGCTGCCGCAATAATGAAGTCCATGTCGGGTGGACAATTTGGTGTTCCAATTGTCTTTCGCGGACCAACTGCCTCAGCAGGACAACTGGGTGCACAACATTCACAGGCTTATGAAAGCTGGTATGCAAACTGCCCGGGATTAAAAGTTGTTGTGCCTTCAAATCCTTATGATGCAAAGGGTTTGCTGAAAGCTGCCATCCGGGATAACGACCCTGTAATTTTCATGGAATCGGAACAGATGTATGGAGATAAAGGTGGAGTTCCCGAAAGCGAATACCTTATTCCGCTTGGTGTTGCGGATGTAAAGCGTGAAGGAAAACATGTTACCGTTGTGTCCTTCGGAAAAATAATTAAAACAGTTTTCAAAGCTGCCGAAGAATTAGCAAAAGACGGAATTGAAGTGGAGATTATTGACCTTCGCACCGTGCGCCCGATTGATTATGCTACCGTTATAAATTCAGTAAAAAAAACCAATCGCTTGGTAATTGTTGAAGAAGCCTGGCCGCTTGGTTCCATTGCAACCGAAGTTGCTTTTAAAGTTCAGAAAGATGCTTTTGATTATTTAGATGCACCGGTGATAAGAATAATGACACAGGACGTTCCTTTGGCTTATGCCCCAACGCTTGTAGCGGAGTTCTTACCAACTGCCGAGAAGGTGATTAAGGCAGTTAAAGAGGTGATGTATATCCAAAGATAACAAAGCGCTTAAGCAAGCACTTTTCTCAGGCTTACTTTGTCTTCGACAATCTTAGTAAGATTTTCTATTGACACGCGTTCTTGTTTCATGGTGTCGCGGTAACGAAGTGTTACCTGGTCATCATTTAAAGTGTCGTGGTCAACTGTAATGCAAAATGGTGTTCCGATTGCATCCTGTCTGCGGTAACGTTTTCCGATAGTATCTTTTTCTTCGTAGCGAACTACGTGATCAATTTTCAATTTGTCAAAAATCTCACGTGCTTTTTCGGGCAAACCATCTTTGTTCAAAAGAGGAAACACTGCAACTTTTACCGGAGCAAGAAAATCAGGAATGTTTAACACAACACGCTCTGAGCCATCTTCCAGTTTCTCTTCTTTGTAAGAAGCAGAAAGCACAGCCAGAAATGTGCGGTCAAGCCCGATGGATGTTTCCACTACATACGGAACATAATTCTCGTTTAACTCCGGATCAAAATATTGTAATTTTTTTCCACTGAATTTCTCATGTGATTTCAAATCAAAATCTGTGCGAGAATGAATCCCTTCCAGTTCTTTAAATCCGAAAGGAAAATCAAATTCAATATCAAATGCAGCATCTGCATAGTGCGCCAGCTTTGCATGTTCATGAAAACGATACATCGTATCAGGAAAGCCAAGTGAATTGTGCCATTTCATTCTGCGTTCTTTCCAATGTGCAAACCATTCTTTCTGTGTGCCGGGGCGAACGAAGAATTGCATTTCCATCTGCTCAAATTCACGCATACGGAAAATGAATTGACGAGCTACAATCTCATTACGGAATGCCTTTCCCGTCTGTGCAATTCCGAAAGGAACTTTCATTCTTCCTGTTT
>SXHM01000225.1 GCA_005773695.1 Bacteroidota bacterium | reverse complement strand
GGCGGCTATAGTGTAATTTTTTCAGGATGTTGCTTTTCCCGGTTTCAGAAGTGAGGCTTGCTGTTTTTATTTCTTCTAGCAGACTAAGTTGTTGCTTTTTAAAATCATCTATTTTTTGAAAATACAAATTTTGATATTCCTTGCGGTTAGGCTTAAAGCCTGAAAGAAAAAGAAGTAAAGACAGAACTAAGATTCCGGAAATTATTTTCTTCATTTATATAACAAACAGAGATCAAAAACAGTGTGCAAAGTTCGCAAAGCAGAATGATTGACCAAATGAATTTAATGATAATTAAAACCATTTCCTTATATATTTGTTTAAGAAATTATATTCAAAAAAATTTGAAATATTTAATCCTGTTTTCTATTACCACTGTTGTATTTTTCAGCATCGATTTAATATGGCTGGGTGTTATAGCCAAAAATCTATACCGCGAAAAACTTGGATTTATTCTAAGTTCTGAGGTGAACTGGACAGCGGCAATTGTATTTTACCTTATTTACATTGCCGGTATTCTTTACTTTGCTGTGGTACCTGCACTTAACGCCAATGATTGGCAAATGGCATTATTAAATGGGGCAATTCTAGGTTTTCTATGTTATGCTACTTATGATCTAACAAACATGGCTACTATTTCTCGCTGGCCTTTGCAGATTGTAATCATTGACATTGCCTGGGGAACAATTCTAACCGGTTCGGTATCGCTGGTTTCGTTTCTTGCAGCGTCAAAGTTTTTGAACTGGGGTAACTAATCAATCAAAACCTTCTTTACGGTCAATAATAAGTTCTTCTGAAAGATGGATACGCAACGGAGTGTATTCTTCTTCAATATGAACATTATCAAGTCCGAATTCGCCTGAAGCGGGATAACTGATTTTTGCAAGTGCTTCATATACTTTCATAGCTAATGCATTCATCGGCTTCAGATCATTATCAGCAGATAGCATGGGCTTAACAAAAATAAATTTATAATCAGCTTTTATCTTGTGGCTGCGCATGGAAGGGTAACGGCTCATTTCATCCACTTCTCCGTTTTCTACCATCTGATCAACAATTCTGTGAAACAGGCGATGTACTTTGTGTTTTACCTTAAACCCGAATTCAAGCCGCAGAAAAAATACTTTATTGGGAATAATGGTTTTTACATAATAACTTTTCTCATGCTCGTGCGGATAGTCAAGTATATCCACATGAATAAACCACTAAACATCTGCTCTTTTAGGATTTTGCTGAAAAATTGAATATATAATATTAGAGTCGACCATAGCTGTACGTTTTGACTTGCGCGACATAAAAACCAGATTAGTGGCTGTTTTCGGAATGCTTTCATCAGCTATAACAGATTCGAACATGGATTCAAAATCTTTCAAATCTACCATTTGATTATAGCTGTCGCGAATGGTTCGGGCTTTGTGTAAAAAGTACAAAATAAAAAACGTAACCAGGGAAATAAAGAAAGTAAACCAGCCTCCGTAAAAGAACTTGCGCAGGTTAGAAACGAGAAATGTAGTTTCAATACTGAAAAATATTAAACCCAGTAAAATCAAAATTAAGGTAGGCTTGTTTCGTATTTTAAAAAACAAGAGCAGCAGCGCTGTTGTCATAACCATATTTACAGTTATAGCTAAGCCATATGCAGCCTCCATATTTGTTGATTTCCTGAAGAGTATAATAATAAGTATGCAACCTGCAAATAATATCCAGTTGATAAATGGAATATAAACCTGCCCTTTTGATTCAGAGGGGTAATTAACCTCCATGTTAATCCACAAGCGTTGCTTGATAGCTTCACTTATCAAAGTGAAGCATCCGCTGATAAGCGCCTGGCTGGCAATAATAGTTGCTACTGTAGCAAGGATAATGAAGTAGGTAAGGTATTTTTCAGGCATCAGGGCATAGAAGGGACTAAGGGTTTCGCTAAGCACCTGACCCTCATGTTGCAGACACCAGACGCTTTGTCCCATATAATTCAGCAGCAGGGTAAATAAAACAAATACCCAGCTTATCTGTATGTTTTTTTTGCCGCAATGGCCAAGATCTGCATACATAGCTTCGGCACCGGTTGTGCATAAAAATACTGCACCCAAAATCCAAAAACCACCGGGATGATTAACAATAAGCTTTACCGCGTAATAAGGATTTAATGCTATCAGAATTTCAGGATGTTGAATTACCTGAATCAGGCCAAGAACTCCAATAACTGAAAACCATATAAACATAATAGGTCCAAACGTTTTGCCTATTACGCTTGTACCGAATTGCTGAAATACGAACAGCAAAAGCAGAATGGTCAACACAATGGGAATGGTAGGTAAGTCGGGATAAATCATGTTAAGCCCTTCAACAGCCGATGAAATGGAAATGGGAGGTGTTATAAAACCATCGGCAAGCAATGCAGAACAACCAATAAGCGAGGCAATAAGTGGCCATTTTGCAGGGTGTTTTTTAACAAGGGCATATAAGGCAAAAATTCCTCCTTCGCCCTGATGATCGGCTTTAAGAGCAAGATAAACATATTTAAAGGTGGTAATTAAAATCAGTGTCCAAATAATACAGGAAAGACCTCCCAATATCAATTCGCGGCTTATAATGCTGGTGCCTACAATGGCTTTCATTACATACAGTGGCGAAGTACCGATATCACCATAAATGATTCCGAGCGTAATGAGCAATCCGGCAAAACTTAACCGGTTCTTTATGTTGTGTTCAGATTCCAAAAGTTCAGGATAGAATAAGACCCGAAAAATAAGGTTATTTAGTGAAAGTGATAAAAACCTTTTTTCTGTTTTAGGTCATGTATGTGCGGATACTACTCAAGCCTACCTGCAATAAACCCGCTAGTCCATGCCGCCTGAAAATTAAAGCCACCGGTAATGCCGTCAATATCCATTACCTCACCGGCAAAATACAGTCCGGGGCAAACAAGGCTTTGCATGGTTTGCGGATTTACATCGGTAAGGCTTACTCCCCCACAAGTAACAAACTCTTCTTTAAAAGTGGTTTTGCCTTTTACCTCTAATTCATGATTGGTTAAGAAGTTTATCAGGCGGTTGCGGTTTTCTTTTTTCAACTCAGTCCATCTTGTTTCTTCTGCAATTCCTGATTTATTCAATAAGTACAGCCATAGACGGTTGGGTATCTCAAAGGGTTTAGTATTGCTAATCTTTTTCAGATTTGAAGTTTGCAATTCTTCTGCAATTTTTGTGCGAGCCTCTTCTTCATTCATTTCGCCCAACCAGTTTACATGCGTTTTAAAATTATAATTCAGCTCACTCAATACTCTTGCTCCAAATGATGACAGTTTCAAAACAGCCGGCCCACTTAAACCCCAGTGAGTAATAAGCACGGGGCCCAGCTGTTTCAATTTTGTTTTTTCAATCCAAACCGTTGCATTTTCAACGGCAACACCCATCATAGAAGTTAGGTCGTTATCAGGAATATTGAACGTAAACAGCGATGGAACTGGTGCTTCAATTCGGTGGCCAAGATTTTTTAACCAAATAAAACCATCCTGTTTAGGCGAGCCGCCTGTGGCAATAATCACCTTATCAACATTCTTAGTGTTATCATCCGTAAACTTTAAGCAGAAGCCTTTTCCTGATTTTTCAATTGCCTTTATATGTGCTCCGTTTTTTATCCAAACACCTGCCTTTTCAGCTTCTGTAACAAGGCAATCAATAATACTTTGCGAGTTATCCGTTACAGGAAACATGCGTCCATCTTCTTCTGTTTTCAATTTAACTCC
>SXHM01000224.1 GCA_005773695.1 Bacteroidota bacterium | reverse complement strand
TCCATCTGCTTTAGCAACTGCATATAACAGTTTCCCGAGTTCTTTGTAATAGCTTTTTATAATCATAATTATTATTTAGTATACAAAACTAAAGAAGGCAATAAGTTTCAATGATGACAGGCATCATGATTGCTTACTGATTATTATCAGTTTTTTAAGAAATAGAGTGCGAGCAGCACCCGGATCAGAAAATTTTTCCGGGATTTAAAATTCCTTTTGGGTCAAAAACCTTTTTAATTCCGCGCATCAGGTTCAGGTTTACTTCGCCCATTGCAAGTGACATATAAGGGCGTTTGGCAATTCCTATTCCGTGCTCACCTGAAAGAGTTCCGCCTAATTCTACAACACGTTTAAAAATTTTTGCAATGCCTTCATTAACTTCTTTATTCCACCAATCATCACTTAGTTGTTCTTTCATAATGTTGATGTGCAGGTTGCCATCACCAGCGTGGCCGTAGCAAACTGAATTGAAGTTGAATTCTTTTCCGATTTCTTTAATAGAAGTAATCAATACAGGAAGTGCTGCGCGGGGAACAACTACATCTTCTGCCTTTGTAAGTGAATATGCATTTACTGCCGGAGAAACATTTCTGCGTAGTCGCCACAATTCTTCTTTTTGTTGTGCAGAATCAGCAAAAAGAATTTCACCTGTTTCATAATCTGCCAGTGTTGACATAATTTTTTCAGCATCACGCATCAGCACTTCTTCATCGTTGCCATCTAATTCAATGATCAGGTGTGCATTTATTCCGTCAGGTAAATCAATGTTAACACCTTTGCCTAAATCTTCCAGATAGGTTTTGGTTTTTACAATGGCTTCGCGCTCTACAAACTCCATTCCCGAAGGATTTATTCCTGCCATATAAACTGCAGTTATTCCGCGACACGCTTCTTCGGAAGAGGAAAACGGAACCAATAGTGTTACATCTTTTTGTGGCAGCGGACGAAGTTTAAAGACTATTTTGGTAATGATGCCCAGCGTTCCTTCACTGCCGCACATCAATTGTGTAAGGTTATATCCGGTTGAGTTTTTTAAAACGTTTGCAGCTGTTTTAATGATTTCACCTGTTGGTAAAACCACTTCCATATTTAATACATAATCGCGGGTAACTCCATATTTCACAGCTTTTGGTCCGCCTGCATTTTCGGCTAAATTTCCTCCTAAGAAGCACGTTCCGCGACTGCTTGGATCTGGCGGATAAAATAATCCCTTTTCTTTTACTGCATTTTGAAAAACTTCGGTGATTACTCCAGGTTCAACAGTTGCCTGTAAGTTGCGCTCGTCAATTTCTATGATCTTGTTTAATCGTTCAGTTGAGAGCACTACACCTGCAGCAAGTGGCAAAGCGCCCCCGCTCAAACCAGTTCCTCCTCCGCGAGGAGTAACCGCTACAAAAGCTTCATTGCAGATTTTCATCACCTGCGAAATCTCTGCTGTATTGGCAGGTTTTACAACCACTTCAGGAATAAATTTGTGATCTTCTGTTTCGTCCGATGCGTTTATCTCCAGTGTTTCGGCATCAACAAAAACAAAATCATTACCTACAATTTTTTTAAATTGTTCAAGCAGTTCGGGTGTTACTTTAGTATAGTTCATGGAATAAAAATATGCAAAGCAAACATGAGAAATTAGCTGACAGCAATTTTACATTCCCGATTTTATTTTCAACCAAATTGTGTTAAAACTTTTTAATCTCAAACTCCGTAAACACCATCCCCTGAATAAACTCTGTTTTTGAAAAACCATACGGATTTCCTTCCTCAACGGTAAAGTTAATTAATTCTGTAAAAAAATCCTGAACTACATCATTCACGGTAAGGCAAAGTGTAAGCCTGTATTTACCCGGACGAAGATTATTTTCTATTGAGAACTGATATTCATCGCTATCTGCATTATGAGAAAATGGTTGATTGGTGAGGATATTACTGATGTGATATATATTGTTACCAAAACGGTCAACCACATTGGCACCAAAAATAACATTGTCTTTTCTTGCAGATGGATTAACTGTTTTCAGTAAAACAGAAAACGAAATATCTTCTCCGAATTGAAATGCAGGTGAAGCAAATCTCAGTTCTCTGAAAATCAGTTCGCCTGCATACTTTCCTCTTGGTAAATCAAGCAGGTTGATGGTTTGTCCTTGTAATCGGTGCTCGGTATTATAATAGTCAACAGCTGCTTCTGCAGTTCCGTCAAATTTTTTTTTGCCTGCATCGAGCACTATTGCTTTGTTGCAAATTGTTTTCAACGCCTGCATGTTATGCGAGACAAAGAGAATGGTTCTTCCACTCTTCACAATGGAAGTCATCTTTTCAATACACTTCTGCTGAAAGAGCGAATCACCAACTGCAAGAACCTCATCAATTGCCAAAATCTCAGTATCCAGATGTGCACCGATAGAGAATGCAAGCCTGAGCTGCATTCCGCTGGAATAGAATTTTAACGGATTGTCGATAAACTCCCCTACTCCCGAAAACTCAACTATTTCTTCGAGTTTAGAATCAATTTCTTTCTTCTTCAAACCAAGAATAGAGCCGTTCATGTAAATATTTTCTCTTCCCGTAAGCTCGAGGTGAAAACCAGTTCCTACTTCAAGTAAACTGGTTACTTTTCCTTTGCCCGTTATTCTTCCACTCGTTGGTGAAGTAATGCGTGAAATGATTTTAAGCAATGTTGTCTTACCTGCACCATTTCTGCCAATAATGCCAAGAGTGTCGCCTTCCTTTACTTCAAAATTAATATCATTCAATGCCCAGAATTCGCGTTCTTCATTTTTTCGTCCTTTGAAAAAATTGGTCATTGAGCCGCTCAATGTCTGATAGGCAGGATTAATTCCGCTGAGCGAATATTTTTTTGAAACATTATTAACTTCCAGAATTGTTTTCATAACGTTTATGCAAAATCTGAAATCAGTGTTTCGTTCTTTTTAAAAACCAATAATCCGAGAATGAAAATAAAAACTGCCATTCCCCCGCTTATTGCAATAATAGTCCAGTCCACAGGATTGTGGGTAAGTGAAGCACGTGCAAGACTTATAGCACCTGCCATAGGATTCAAAGCAAGTGCATGATACAACGTTTTATTAGAGATAGCCGATATAGGATAAATAACCGGAGTGATGAAAAGTAAAAGTTGAATCATAAAAGGCATAACAATCCTAAAGTCGCGGAAACGGATGCTCATGGCACCGATTATTACTCCTGTGCCAACGGTTGTTATCAATGCAATTAAAACTGCAAACGGGAAAAATGCAAAGAAACGGAATACATCAGGCAATACTCTGAACCAGACTAGCAAGCCACCAAAGAGAAAGAACGATACAAGAAAATCAAAAAGCGAAACAATAACAGCTGCAAGCGGAAGTATAATGCGCGGAAAATAATTCTTTTTAATAATCACCGCATTTGACAGCATGCTGTTGCTGGAATTGATGGTGCCGCTTGAAAAAATATTCCAGATGATTAAGCCTGTAAAAGCAAAAACCGAATAAGGCAAGGTCTCGGAAGGGAAATGCAACATCTGTCCGAAAAAAATATTCAACACCAACATCATCAGAAAGGGTTGAATAAAAGCCCAGGTAACACCCAGAAAGGTCTGCTTATACTTTACCTTAATATCGCGCCAGGCAAAGAAATAGAGCAACTCACGAAACTCCCATATCTCCTTCAGATTTAGAGGCGTTCTGCTGTTTGCATCAATTACAAATGTGTTATCCTTACTGCTCACTTACTTCAAAAATAGTGTATCGCTTGTTACGGTAAACTTCGTTACCCTCATTAAAATCAAAATCCTCTTTTGCAATGATATGAGTAATACCGCAATTTCTTACCAATGAATCCAACAAAACAGTATCTCTTGCAGCAAAAAACCGATTGGCAATTTTTACCCTCTTATCCCATTCAGGCAAAGTATTACTGTGATAAATAGTGCTGTCAACAAACACGGGAACACCTGTTGCAAGCCTGAAATCTGTAAATTCAGTTGATATAAGATAGTACTGTTTCTCCGCACTATTCTTGCGGACAAATGCAACTAATTCCTGCTTGCTTGCAGTGTCGCTTTTATGAAAAAGCATTCCCGACAAACCAAGGCAAACAACAAGAAGCAGTGCCGATAATGAAGGAATGCTTTTAACATTCTGGTGAGGTAAATACTTCTCAAGAAGCAGAACAACACCAAACATTACAACAAAGACAATCAGAGTTTGTATTCTCCATTGAAAGATAAAATCATAGGAACTATTTCCGAAAGCACGGAAGTATAAAGCGGAGAGCGTAGCTGAAAGAATAGTGGAAATAATCAGGTAACTCAGTTTAGTATATGTAATTGATGAAAGATGCGCCACAACAATTGCAACCGCAACCGGAACAAGCACCACCGATATTCTCCACGGAGTTAAGTTCAAGAGAAAAATACTTCCTGAGGCAAAGGTGACTAACGTAAACACAACAAGAACCGTTAAGCCAATTGACAGCGGAAAAAACAAAACAGTTTTTCTAATAAGCCACAATGCACAGCCAATTAATGCCATTTGTAAAAACGCCTCAAAATTCATCCACACCTTGTAATCAAAGTGAATATGGCCTCTGATGTTATTACGGACATATTCTATAGTTTCAGGAGAAGTTGTTCCGAAATTTTTGAAAACATAAAGCAGGTAAGGAAGCACAATCGCGAGTGAAACTATACTGCCAATAATTGCTGTTTTGTAGTTCTTTTCTTTCAGTAATAACAAGAGGTAAACACTAATGAATACTGCACTAACGAGTAAATAATTTGCATGGAAACAAGCTGCCGCTGCTGCCGAAACAAATGCCAGCAGAATTCTTCTTTTTACAAACAGCGCAACCGACAACAAAATAAAAACACCAAAAACAGAAGGCTGAAAATAGCCCCTTAGAATTCCCTGTTCCGCAAATCCTGAGTCCCATGCCCAGCGCAAATCAAGGTTAAAGAAACGTGAAAAGAAGAATCCCCAGATGAAGGTAGAATTAGCAAAAAGAAAAACGGATGTAAACAACAGTTTATTCAACTTTAACGAAAGCTGTTTACATACTTCTTCTGCTATTTCAAAAATGGCAATAACATAAACCAGGTTCAACAACCAATACAAGTAGAGGAAACTATTGGAACCAAAGAAACTGTATGAATACTGCACCAACCACGAAAACAATGGAAAAGGGTCAGCCTGCGTTGCAAGAAAATCGTGTTCAAGAAAACCGAAACCACTGTTCTTTATTCCCCAGAAAAAATAGATACACTGGTTGCCGGTAGGGAAATAAAGGTCAAGCGGATAAACTAATAGCAGCAGGACAGAAACAAGAAGATAAAAGACTACTTTTTGTGTCAACCGGCTGTTCATCCGGTTATCAGGCAACAGTTGCCGTGCTGAATTTACTGATTGTTTCAGGAGAATTGTAAACCATAGTTATCCCTTGCTCCAAATCTATCTTGTGTTTCCAACCGAATGAGTGAAGTTTGCTTACATCCATCAGTTTGCGGGGAGTGCCATCAGGTTTTGATGCATTGAATTTAAGTTCGCCATTAAAC
>SXHM01000223.1 GCA_005773695.1 Bacteroidota bacterium | reverse complement strand
CTGGCATAAGGCAAAGGTTTGCCACCCGAAAGGGATCTAACGGTAAAATTCAGACTATCGCCCGGCAAGGCAGCAAAGGCAGAAGTATAAAAGGCTAAGGTAAAGAGGAGGATAAGGGTGCGTTTCATGTTATTAGTTTTTGAAGGGGCGAAAATACTTAAAAGAATTCCCAACTTTGTCCTTTTATAGTAATAATGAAATCTGCAGAAAGTATCTTTTCTATTATTGCCGACAACCTTGCAGAAAATGGTTGGGCTGTTAACGATGATTTATTCGCTGCAGATTTTTTACGTGAATTTGTACAGGAAGAAATGCTGCTATTTAAAAATGGAAAATTTAAGCAAGCTGGCATAGGAAAAGGTATAGAACACAAAGTAGTTTCTGAAATCCGCAGCGACTATGTTCATTGGTTAGACGAAGAAAACCTGAGCGAATTACAACAGCAGTTCTGGCAACAAATGCAGGAGCTGAAACAATTCCTTAATCGCGAATTTTTTCTGGGATTGAAAGAAGTTGAATTTCATTTTGCTGTTTACCCTGAAGGCAGTTTTTACAAAAAACACGTTGATCGTTTTCAGCACGATTCAGGTCGCACTATTTCCTGCGTATTATATATGAATAAAGACTGGCAGAAAGGCGATGGAGGAGAATTGCGTATTTATAATAACCAAATATTCACTGATGTAAATCCTTTGTTCGGGCGTTTCGTCTGTTTTAAAAGCGATGAGATTGAACACGAAGTTTTACCAACTAAAAAGGAGCGTTACAGTATTACAGGATGGATGAAAAACTGATGAGCGTTCATGAGGAAAAGTGTTCACGTGTTCAGGTTTTTCGTTACTTTAACAGCTGATCACTCTAACACAAGAGCAAATTATGGCACAAACCCCCACAACTTTAATTCCTCTTGGCTTTTCAGCACCTGAATTTTCTTTAACAGATACTGTTTCGGGTAAAGTAAAATCATTAAACGAACTGAAATCAGATAAAGCAACGGTAATCATGTTCATTTGCAACCATTGTCCGTTTGTAGTGCATATAAAAGATGAACTGGTCCGACTTGCCAACGATTATATTTCTGAAGGCGTTTCGTTTATTGCAATCAGTTCCAATGATGTAGAAAAATATCCTCAAGACGGCCCTGTAAAAATGAATGAGTTTGCCAACGCAAACCAATTTCCTTTTCCTTATTTGTATGACGAAACACAGGAGGTCGCACAAGCCTATTCTGCTGCCTGCACACCCGACTTCAGCATTTTTGACGCAGATTTAAAATGTGTTTACCGAGGACAATTAGATGATTCGCGACCATCAAATGGCAAGCCTGTAAACGGAAAAGATATTCGTGAAACACTGGATAATATTCTAGCAGGAAAACCTGTGAGTGCCGACCAGAAGGTTAGCATCGGCTGCAACATCAAATGGAAGTAAGCGCCTTTTTAGCGTCTTGCCGTTTGCTGTAAAGTATATTCAATAACACTCCTGCCACAACCAGGGCTATGCCAAGCACAGCAATCCAACCGTGTGTTTCGCCAAAGAAACCCCAGCCGAAAGCAAGTGCATAAACAACACTCAGGTATTGGAGAATCATCACCTTGCCTGTGGTTTCGGCATGAAGTGCTTTAGTCATATACAACTGGCCTATTTGTACACAAATACCCATTAAAACAAGAAAGAATAAATCAAGTGGAGTAGGAGTTACCCACTGAAAAAGACACGCTATTGCAGCAAAAGGCAGTGATACAAGTGGAAAGTAAAATACCACAACAACAGGATGGTCAGTATCTCTCAGTTTGCGCACAACCGAGTAAGCAAGTCCGGAAAACATTGCTGAAGCAATACCCAATGAAAGCCAGAAAAGGCTGATTCGCTCGTCAAATCCTTTAATAAATGCAACACCTGTAAAGGATACTGCAAAGAACAACCATTGCAATGGCTTCAGTTTTTCACCCAGAAAAATCATGGCAAAAATAGCTGTAAAAACAGGACTGAGGTTTTGCAGCGTTACAGCTGTTCCCAGAGGAATTGCCTGTAAGGTTGAGAAATAAATAGATAAAGAAATAAGCCCTATAAATCCACGCAGAAACAACGACTTTTTATTGTTGCCAAAGGGATTTAATCCATAATAATGAATGGAAGAAATACTGAGAATAATGGAAACCAATGAACGAAAAAAAATCAGTTCGTGAGGTGGAATAGTAGGCATAAATTTCACGAGCAAGTTCATTAATGAAAATGCAAACGTGCTGATGAGCATGTAAAGAATTGCTTTGCTCAATGCGAAATCAGGCTTTATGTGCTTTTACATAAGTAGTCACATCAGCAGCAGTAATCTTTTTATCGCAGAGAATAATCAGACGTTCCACTACATTGCGCAGTTCGCGTATATTGCCTGTCCAGTCAATGTTTTGAAGGGCTTTCAGTGCATCAGGAGCAAATTCTTTTTGTGGCATTCCATATTCATGGCAAATCTGTTGCAGAAAATGTTTTGCCAAAGTTGGGATATCATCTTTGCGCTCGTTTAGAGATGGTACGTGAATAAGAATTACGCCAAGTCGATGGTATAAATCTTCACGGAAATTTCCTTTTTCAATTTCCTTTTTCAGATTTTTGTTGGTGGCGGCAATCACACGCACGTTCACATTTATTTCTTTATCTCCTCCAACGCGCGTGATTTTATTTTCCTGCAACGCGCGTAAAACCTTTGCCTGCGCAGAAAGGCTCATGTCACCAATTTCATCTAAGAATAAAGTGCCGCCATCTGCTAATTCAAAATTTCCTTTTTTCTGGCGGATGGCAGAAGTAAATGCGCCTTTTTCGTGACCGAACAATTCACTTTCAATCAACTCCGATGGAATGGCAGCACAGTTCACTTCAATCAAAGGTGCTGATGAACGCTGACTGTTTTCATGAATAGCATGAGCAACCAATTCTTTTCCGGCACCATTTTCACCGGTAATTAAAACCCGGGCATCCGTTGGTGCAACGCGGTTAATCATTTCGTGAATTTTTTTGATAGAGCCTGAATCACCAATCATCTCATATTTCTTGCTGACTTTCTTTTTGAGAATTTTTGTTTCAGTAACCAAGTTTGATTTCACAAACGCATTGCGGATGGTAACCAGCAAGCGATTTAAATCAGGTGGTTTTGAAATATAATCGTAAGCGCCTTTGCGAATTGCATCTACAGCTGTATCAATATTACCGTGACCGGAAATCATTACAACCGGCACATCCGAATTGCTTTCCAGGATTTTATCCAATACTTCTAATCCATCCATTTTCGGCATTTTGATGTCGCACAATATCACATCGTAATGATTAGACTTAACCAGTTTAAGGCCTTCTATACCATCAGGCGCTTCGTCAATGGCATAGCCTTCGTTTTCAAGAATATCACGCAAGGTTCTGCGGATACTGTTTTCATCGTCTATAATTAAAATTCGTTTCATACTGTTTTAGTTATTTCTGATAATACGCCTTCTTTTAAAGCATAAGTGGAGAGGCGCATTTTACTCAATTTAAGTTCACGCAAAATGAAGTTTGTAAACAATGATGCAAGTACAATCATATCCACGCGCATTTCAATCAGTCCTTTCATTTTATAGCGTTCATCAAGATTTGAGTGGATTATAAGGTTGTGAATTTTATAAAAGTCTTCGAGCTTGAATTCGTAAGATGTTTTGTTTTTCATCTTTTCTTCTTCTTGAAATCTGCAAAAAATCATTTCGGCAAAAGTATCAAATGAGCCTGAAGAACCAATCAAAGTGTCGAGCTGATGAAGTTCAGCTGCTATGAAAAGTGGTTGTAATTTATCTCTTAAATAGGAGTCAACTTTCAAAATCTCTTCTTTCGTAATCGGCTCCGAGTGTTTGAAGAATTCATACATGCGTGAAACACCTAAATCAAAACTATGTTTCCAGAAAATTTGTTCTTTATTACAGATAATAAATTCTGTGCTTCCTCCGCCAATATCCATTATCAGGGCTTTATTATTGCCTATATCCAATGCCTGACGCACACCTGCATAAATCAGTTCGGCTTCTTTATCTCCCGATATTACAGTCACATCAATTCCGGTTTGTTTCCTTATTTCTGCAACAAATTCGGTTCCGTTTTTTGCACTTCGTACAGCCGATGTTGCAAATGCAAATATATTTTCGGGTACATATTCCTTTAGTGTTTCAACATGTGCTTTCATGGCATCGATTCCACGATGGAAAGGAACAGGAGCAATAATGTTGGAGTTGATACCACCTTCACCAAGTTTAACAGCAATCTTGGTGTTGAAAATGATTTTGTAAGAATGATTAACGGCAATTTCAGCCACCAACAGGTTAAATGTATTCGTGCCTAAATCTATGATTGCTACTCTTGCCATATTGGTTTTTGTCTTTTCCTAATGATTAGAGTAGGTTTAGGCTTTTAGTGATAACGAATCCATTTCCAAAGCTCTTTGTAGTTCACTTTTTTTCCATACATCAGAATTCCTGTGCGGTAAATTTTTCCGGCAAACCAGGTTGTAGCAATAAATCCTACAATCAACAATGCCATTGAAATCCATAAATCTGTGTATGGAAAAGGAATGCCGAATGGCAAACGAACCATCATAATTATCGGTGAAGTAAATGGAATTATGGAAAGCCAGAATGCCATTGGTCCTTCAGGATTATTCATAACAAACTGTGCCATTACAAAAGCCAGAATAAGAGGAATGGTAATAGGAAGCATGAACTGTTGCGTGTCGGCTTCATTGTCAACAGCCGCTCCAACCGCAGCAAATAAAGCACCATAAAGTAAATAGCCACCAATGAAATAGAATAAAAAAGCGCCAATCAGCAAAGGGAAATTTATTTTATCAATGCTTTTCCAAATTTCGTCCATGTCTTCAACATCGGGCTGTTGACCCTGCATGTTTGGCTGTAAAGCTGATTGTCCGTTCATTGCCTGCTCCATAGGAACAGGGGCAGGAAGAGCATTATTTTCAACACCTAAGAAACCTTTTGCAGCAGAAACAATTGAGGTAGTCAGAATTATCCAAAGCAAAAACTGTGTTAATCCCACCATTGCAATACCAATAATTTTCCCCATCATGAGTTGAAACGGCTTTACAGATGAGATAATAACTTCAACAATTCTGCTCGATTTTTCTTCAATAACTCCCCGCATTACCTGAGCTCCGTAAAGGAAAATGAAAAAATAAATCAGAACACCTCCCAGCATTCCAACAACCATACTCAGTTCAGTATTCTTACTTTCTTTCACACCGCTTTCATATTTGCTCTTGCGCATTTTGATGTCGGTTTTGGCGGCAGCAAGTGTTTTTTTGTCAATACCGGATTCTGATAGTTTAAGGCTTTCTAACTCGTTTTCAATCGAAGTTTCAATAAATAAAATGGTATTGAAACCCGGTTGCTTTTTATAGATTATCTCTGCACCGTTGCTGTTAATGATATTCTGTGGAATATAAAGCACTGCAGAATAATAATCCTGCTCCAGTTGTTTTTCAGCTTCAGTAATTGTCATATCTTTCACAATATGAAACTTCAGATTTTCTTTGTCAGGAAAACTGTTGCCAAATAATTGGCTCTCATCTACCACCAACACATCTGTTTTTTCATCTTCCTGTGTTGCAACCCAGATAGGAATAACAAATAAGGCACCCATAAGCAGAGGGCCCAGAATAGTCATAATGATAAATGACTTTTGTTTTACCCGTGTTAGGTATTCACGTTTTATAATAAGTACAATTTTATGCATAAGTAAGTTTTTTTGTAGCGTTCATTTCGTTCACTTTCTGAATAAAAATATCATTCATCCTTGGGATTTCTTCTTTGAATGAAACAATGTTTACGTGAGGAATAAGTGCGGACAGTAATTCGTTTGAATTATGATTTCCGATTTTTATTCTCGCTACATTTTTGCCATCTTCTTCTTCGGTGGCAAGTAAATCAAAACCTGCCGGAAGTTCCAATG
>SXHM01000222.1 GCA_005773695.1 Bacteroidota bacterium | reverse complement strand
TATTAAAGAACTGAACGAAAAAATCCAGCGCGAAAGCGCTTTTGTTGACCTGATTCAAATGGAAATGGATAAGGTAATTGTTGGTCAGAAATACATGACCGAAAGGTTATTAATTGGCTTGCTTTCCAACGGACATATTTTATTGGAAGGTGTTCCAGGATTGGCAAAAACGTTGGCGATTAATTCACTGGCTTCATGCATTGATGCAGGTTTCAGTCGTATTCAGTTTACGCCCGATTTACTGCCAGCCGATTTGATCGGAACCATGATTTATAACCAAAAGAAAGAAGAATTTACTGTTCGTAAAGGGCCAATCTTTTCAAACTTTATTTTGGCCGATGAGATTAACCGTGCCCCGGCAAAAGTACAAAGCGCTTTGCTGGAAGCCATGCAGGAAAAGCAGGTTACCATTGGTGACCAGACTTTTAAATTGCCTGAGCCGTTTCTGGTTCTTGCAACACAAAATCCGATAGAGCAGGAGGGAACCTACACACTGCCTGAAGCTCAGGTTGACCGTTTTATGCTGAAAGTGGTAATTACTTACCCTAATAAAGAAGATGAACGTAAAATCATTCGTCAGAATGCGGGTGGTGTATTTCCTAAAACAAGTAAAATCCTTACTACTGCTGATATTCTGAAATCAAGAGAAGTAGTGCGCGAAGTTTATATGGACGAAAAAATAGAGCGTTATATTATTGATATTGTTTTTGCAACCCGCGCTCCTAAAGATTATAAACTGGATAAAATTGCACCGCTAATCAGTTACGGAGGTTCGCCTCGTGCCAGCATCAGTCTTGCTCTGGCTGCAAAAGCTTATGCATTTATCAAACGCAGAGGTTATGTAATTCCTGAAGATGTGCGAGCCGTTTGCAATGATGTGTTGCGCCACAGAGTGGGATTGACTTACGAGGCGGAAGCGGAAAATATCACCAGTGAAAATGTTATTGCTGAAATTCTGAATGCAGTTGAAGTGCCATAAATGGAAACCACTGAGCTTCTAAAGAAAGTACGTAAGATTGAGATAAAGACCCGTGGTCTTTCCAACCAGATTTTTTCTGGTGAATACCATACGGCTTTTAAAGGACGTGGTATGGCTTTCAGTGAAGTTCGTGAATACATGCCTGGTGATGATATCCGCACGATTGACTGGAACGTAACAGCCCGTTTCAATAGTCCTTATGTAAAGGTATTTGAAGAAGAACGTGAAATGACAGTGATGCTGATAGTGGATATGAGTGGCTCAAAGGATTTCGGCACAAAAGAAAAGATGAAACGAGAACTTATAACTGAGTTATGTGCGGTGTTATCTTTTTCAGCTATTCAGAATAACGATAAAATTGGTGTCATATTTTTCAGTGACCAGATTGAGTTGTTTATCCCGCCTAAAAAGGGGAAATCGCATATTCTGCGCATTATTCGTGAGTTAATTGAGTTTACACCCGAACACAAGAAAACCAATATCAGTCAGGCATTGAAGTATCTGAATAACGTAATTAAAAAACGTAGCATCGCGTTTCTTATTTCTGATTTTATGGATAAGAATTATGAAGACGCATTGAAAATTGCTAATCGTAAACACGATGTTGTTGGGATTAGAATCTACGATAAGAGAGAGAATGAATTGCCTGATATCGGTTTGATAAAAGTGCAGGATGCAGAAAGCGGGGAATTACGCTGGTTAGATACTTCAGACCATAAAGTGCGGGTTTCCTATAAAGCCTCAGCACTTCAGTTTGAAGATAATCTGAAGAAAATGTTGAACCGAAGCGGAGTGGATTTTGCATCCATTGCAACACATGAATCATACATTACTCCATTAATGAATTTGTTTAAGAAAAGGGAAGGAAGGAGATGATTTATCAGTTAGGAGTTGGAGGTAGCAGTTGGCAGTTATGTCACCCTGAGCGAAGTCGAAGAGCGATATTGTCTTTTGTTTTCCTTTTTACATCTTTTTTTGCTTTCTCCCAAGGCGCTAGTATTTCTGCGCAACTCGATACCAACGTAATCAAATTGGGCGGACAAACAAAACTTCGCCTTCGCATTGAACATACAAAAGATGTAGTCATTGCTTTTCCTCAGTTTAAAGACAGTATTGCTTCACATATTGAGATTGTGGAAGAACATAAACTTGACACAATAAGCGAAAAAGTTACAACCTTTTATAAATTTGAGAAATCATACACTATCACTTCTTTTGATTCGGGTTTTTGGGTTATTCCACCAATCAGAGTGTATCTGAATAACGACACGAGTAAATACATTGAAACCGAGCCGGTGATGCTGGATGTTAAGGGTGTTGCTCTCGATCCGCAGAAAGAGGTGAATGATATCAAAGAACCGCTTTCAATGGGTATTACGCTTAAAGAAATTCTGATTATCATAGGCATAATTTTATTGATACTTGCGCCTCTCAGTGCTTTTCTTCTTTACTGGTTCTTCTTCCGTAAGAAGAAATTAAAGATCACACAACTCTTCCAGCCTAAGCCTCTTTCAGACTTCGAGCGTGCTCTTGGTTTGCTTGACCAGCTTCGTAAGAAAAAACTATGGGAAACCAATCAGGTTAAACTCTATCACAGTGAGTTGACCGACATCGTGCGAAATTATATTGATGAGCGTTTTGGAGTAAGTTCACCCGAGCAGGTAAGTGATGAAACACTTGCTGCCATGAAGGATAAAGTAGATGAGAATATATTCGCAAAACTCAAGCAAATTTTGCAGTTAGCCGATATGGTAAAATTCGCAAAGGCAGAACCTATATCTAATGAGAACGAATTGAGCATGAATAATGCTGTTGATTTTGTGAACGCAACAAAACCGGTTGAAGTTAAGGACGAGAAAAAATGATCAACGGAATTGAGTTTGCACATCCTTATTGGTTTCTGCTTTTAGCACTTATTCCACTGCTGAGCTTCTGGTATTGGAAACGCAATAACAGTCACCAAGCCAATATTCGTTTCTCATCAATTGAAAATTTCAAGAGTGCTCCTAAAACGTTCCGTCAGAAGTTGGTTCATTTTCCATTTGTACTGAGGATGTTGTGTATTGCATTTCTTTCTGCTGCACTTGCCCGTCCGCAAAGCAGCAGTAGCTGGCAGAATGTTACTACCGAGGGTATTGATATTGTAATTACAATGGATATTTCAGGAAGTATGCTGGCAGAAGATTTCAAGCCGAATCGTTTGGAAGCATCCAAAAAGGTAGCGATGAATTTTATTTCAGGTCGCCCGACAGACAGGATGGGATTGGTTGTATTTGCAGGTGAAGCATTCACGCAATGTCCCCTGACTACTGACTATTCTGTGTTGCTCAATATTTTCGGAGGAATAAAAAATGGATTGATTGAAGATGGAACTGCAATTGGGATGGGCTTGGCAACTGCTGTTAAAAGATTAAAAGACAGTGAAGCAAAAAGTAAAGTGATTATTTTGCTTACGGATGGTGTAAACACAGGTGGTTCTATTCCTCCTTTGACGGCTGCTGAAATTGCGAAAACCTTTGGTATCAGGGTTTATACAGTTGGAGTTGGAACAATGGGAATGGCTCCTTACCCTGCAAAAAATATGTTCGGACAAACGGTTTATCAGGATATGGAAGTAAAGATAGATGAAGATATGATGAAGAAGATTTCTGCCATGACTGACGGACAATATTTCCGCGC
>SXHM01000221.1 GCA_005773695.1 Bacteroidota bacterium | reverse complement strand
GACTGTCCTTTACAATATGCAGATTATCCACAAAATGAAGCACCTTAGTTTGCGCACCACCGCTACAATGTACCATTCCGTGAATATTTACTTTTGAAACTGTGTCAAATATTTTTTTCATTACAGGAGCATAGGTTCGCGTTGGTGACAAGACTAATTTCCCTGCTTCTTCCAGTTTCATTTTGCCTGAATAAACAATATTATCAGGTAATGAATTATCATAACTCTCCGGATATTTTTTTGCATACTCATGACTGAATACATCGTGACGGGCAGAAGTCAAACCATTGCTGCCCATTCCTCCATTGTATTCACTTTCGAAGGTAGCTTGTCCATAAGAAGCAATACCTACAATTACATCACCTGCTTGAATCCTGTGATTAGAAATAACATCACTTCGTTTCATTCGGCACACAACTGTTGAGTCAACAATTATAGTTTTCACCAAATCACCTACATCAGCTGTTTCTCCTCCTGTAGAAATAATATTCATTCCATGTTTGCGAAGCATGGCAAGCGTTTCCTCAGTGCCTTTAATAATTTCAGAAACTACCTCACCGGGAATTAGGAATTTATTTCTTCCAATAGTTGATGACAGCAGAATATTATCCAATGCACCAACACATAATAAATCATCAGTATTCATCACCACAGCATCTTGTGCAATGCCGCGCCAAACAGAAATATCACCTGTTTCTTTCCAATAGATGTATGCAAGTGATGATTTAGTTCCTGCACCATCAGCATGCATTACTACACAATAGTTTTCATCATTACCCAGATAATCAGGAACAATTTTGCAAAATGCTTTTGGAAATAAACCTTTGTCTAATTGCGCAATGGCTTTATGAACATCTTCCTTGTCTGCCGAAACTCCTCGTTGGTTATATTTATTTGATGTAGTCATAATTTACTTGTGCAAAGGAAATAAAAAAAGCCCCCCGAAATTCGGGAGGCTTTTTATTTTTTAAGCTATTTCAGTAATTAGTTTTGTTTAGGAACGTAATCGCTGCGCAATACTCTGAACTCGGTTCTACGGTTCATCTGGTGAGCTTCTTCTTTTTGTTCTTCAGTTGGCAGTTTGTTGATGTAAGCTTCAGTGATTACATCATCTTTTTTCATGAATGATACATCAAAAGGAATAACACGTGGAGTAGTTTCACCATAACCTTTAGCAACCAATCTGTCAGAAGCAATTCCGCTTTCAATTAGGTAGTCAACAACTGACTGTGCACGCTTTTGTGACAGAGTTAAGTTGTAAGCATCGCTTGAACGGATATCTGTGTGTGAACCTAACTCAATTACAATTGTAGGATTGTCATTCAATACTTCAATCAAACCATCCAAAGCAACTTTAGACTCAGGGCGTAGTTCCCATTTAGCCAAATCGTAATAAATATTCGGAAGATCGATTGGTTTTGCAATCGGATCCAATTCAAAATCGTGAACCAATGCTTTGTCTTCTTCAAAACCTACAGTAGTAGTTTTTCCTGTTTTGTTAAGGTAAGCACCTAATTTACCTGCAGTCAATACATACGATGTTGCTGGCATTAAATCAACTTTATAGAAACCTGATGCATCTGTTTTAACTTCTTTAGAAGAACCATCAGTTCCAACAATAGTTACAGTAGCACCATCAACCGGTTTTTTGGTTTTGTAATCTTTTACAACACCCTGTAAAGTAAATTGCAGTTGTGGAAGTATGAATGAGTAAATATCATCAGCACCTTTTCCACCGTTACGGTTTGAAGTAAAATAACCTTTTTCAGCTTCACGCTCAAAAGTAATTGCAAAATCATCACCTGCTGAGTTAATTGGGTAACGCATGTTAGTAACGTTAGCCCATGAAGTAGCAGAAACTTTATCTGCTTTAAAGATATCCAAACCACCCATTCCAATGTGACCGCTTGAAGCGAAGTACAAAGTACCATCAGCATGAATGAAAGGGAACATTTCGTCAGCAGGTGTGTTGATTGTGCTTCCAGCATTTACAGGTTTTGACCAACGCTTTTTTTCTTTATCGTAAGATGAAATCCAAATATCTCTTCCTCCTAATCCTCCAGGGATGTCTGAAGCAAATACTAATACATTTCCGTCAACACTTATTGCAGGGTGACCAACAGTTGCAACAACTGAATCTGGTTTCAATGGCAATAATGCCGGCTCAGACCAAGTGCTTCCTTTAGATTCTGCACTGTAAATTTCGCAGCCCATTGCTTCTTTCTTTTTACGTGTGCAACGTGTAAAATAAAGTGTTTTAAATTCTGCATCATAAACAGCAGAACCTTCGTTATCAGCTGAATTTACAATTACATCCAATGGTGTTGGATTGCTCCATTTTCCTTTGTTATCAATTTTAGCACTGAAAACATCTGTGAAACTTTGTCCTGTCCAACCGTCAACATCATCTCCTTCTGCTCCATCTCTTGAAGATGTGAATAGAATTTCTTTGTTGTTTTTACTTGCATATGATGGAGAGAAATCATTGTTTTTTCCATTGATTTGTGCTTCGTTTTTAACTTCATAACGAGTTGGGTTATCAATCCATTTCTGAGCAAGAGCGGATGATTCAGCACCTTTAGCTCCGCGAGGGTCTGTTGGAACTTTTGCTGCGTAATTGTTATACTCAACAATAGCGTCAGAATATTTTTCATTGATTTTCATCGCATCTGCAAGATACAGGATAGCAACCGGATCAGGATATTTAATCTTAACTGCTTTTTTATACCATGTTTCAGCCTGCTTAAGGTTGTTAGTAAGGCGATAGCATTCTGCCACCTTGAAAATGATTTCAGCTTTACGGGCTTTGTCTTTCGCAGACTTATATTCCTTTTTATAAATGTCTATCGCCACATAATATTCCATCACATCAAAAGCCTGATCAGCTTTGCTTTTATCGTTGCTCTTTTGAGCAAACGCTGTGAAGGAAACCGATACCGCAAGGGCTAAAAGAGTAAAGATTTTGAAAATTTTCATAGGTTATTTTTTTGTGTTGTCTTTTTTTGTTGGGGTGCTAAAATAAATAAATTATCAATATACAATGATTAAATCATTTTTTTGACCGACCAAAAGTAGAAAAATATTTATTCAGCAAAGAAAAAAATGAAAATTAATGATAAATGATTTATAAAGTAAAAGGGGAAGAAAGGTAAAAAATGTTGTTTTTATACCTTTCTTCCCCCTGAAAAATCTGATTTTAGCGGTTAAACAGCAACTCGCGGT
>SXHM01000220.1 GCA_005773695.1 Bacteroidota bacterium | reverse complement strand
TTTTGGCGTTCCAGGTGCGTCCACATGCGTGTTAAGCGGGGAAGCAGGTATTCGTATTGTGCCAACTCTACCTGCGCTTTGGCGTGTGCAGTTCGCGCACGTGCAGCAAAAATATCGAGGATAAGATTGCTGCGGTCAAGAATGCGGCACTCCAGAATCTTTTCAATGTTACGTAATTGTGAAGGACTTAACTCGTCATCAAAAATGGCAATATTGATTTCGTTATCCTTGATGAAAATTTTAATCTCATTTATTTTTCCCGAACCCAGAAACGTTGCCGAATCGGGCTTATCCATTTTTTGCGTGAACCGCTTAACCGGAATTGCACCTGCTGTTTCGGTAAGGAAAGCAAGTTCGTCCATGTATTCCCTTACCTTCTTTTCGTCCTGATGCTGCTTAATCATACCGATCAGAATTGCTTTCTCCTGCTTTTTGGCGGTATCAAATAATTGTTTCTTGCTCATGGTGTCTTGTAGCGGGCAAAAGTAGCTATTTAACATTATTTAGTAATTGGCTGGGACGGTAATACAAGTCAATCATTACCTTTGGCGCGCTATAAATCAAAATTTATGAAATCCGGTTTCATCGTTATCGTTTGTTTTTTGCTTTTATCCGTGCAGGGAAATGCACAGGAAACTTGGTCGCTGCAAAAGTGCATCGAGTATGCGCTTGAAAATAATATCTCTGTAAAACAGAACGAACTGAATGCGGATTTAGCGAAGGAAAATTACAACCAGAGTATTGCAAACATGGCTCCTTCGTTGAACGCGGGAGCATCGCACTCCTACAACTGGGGACAACGTATTGACCCGTTCACCAATACCTTTGCAACTAACCGTGTGCGTTCAAATAATCTTTTCATCAGTTCACAGGTAACTCTTTTCAGCGGTTTACAAATGCAAAACACACTGAAACAAAACAGCCTGAATTACCTTGCCGGAAAATACGATGTTGAGAAAATGAAAAACGACATAGTGCTGAATGTAGCTACTGCATACCTCAATGTTTTGTTTGCACAGGAATTATCAGGTGTTGCCAAAACCCAAAAATTAATTACCCAAATACAAGTTGAACGCACTCAAAAATTAGTGGATGCAGGAACACTTCCGATGGGTAACTTGCTTGATTTACAAGCACAGTTTGCATCTGACGAATTGAATGAAGTGAATACTCAGAACCAATTAGACATTGCAATGCTTACTCTTTCGCAAATAATGAATATGAAAGTTGGCAGCAACTTTTCCATTGTAAGACCTCAATTAGAGATGCCTGCAAATCCTGTGCTTGCCGAAAATCCTGAACAGATTTACCAGTTTGCGTTAAACAACCAGCCTTCAATAAAAAGTGCAGAAACAAAAGTTTTAAGTGCAGAAAAAGCTGTGAAAATTGCAAAAGGAACTGCATATCCAAGCATTACGCTGAGTGGTTCTATAGGTTCAGGTTATTCCGGTTTGAGCCAGAAAGTAGTTGGATTTGAACCCGGAACACCAAGTATTATAGGATATACTCCTGATACCGTTCCTGTTTATTCGGTTTCTTCATCTGTAACTCCAATAACAGAAAAAACTCCTTTTGGAGAACAACTGAAAGACAACCTGAACGAAAACCTTGGCTTCAACTTAAACATCCCGATTTTCAACGGATGGCAAAGCCATAACGCCATCAGTCGCGCAAAAATTGCAAAGCAAAGTGCTGAATACACTTTGCAACTGAGCGAACAAAACCTGAGACAAACAAGAGAGCAGGCGCATGTAGATGCACAGAGCGCGCTTAAGCAATTCTATGCAACTAAAAAAACTGTGGAGGCACTTTCACAGGCTTTTGATTATGCCGAAAAAAGATTCAATGTGGGAGCCTTAAACAGCACTGATTACAATACTGCTAAAAACAGGTTCAACAATTCGCAGTCAGATTTGCTGCGAAATAAATACAACTATATTTTCAAATCCAAGGTTCTGGATTTTTACATGGGCAAGCCGATTACGTTATAAATACCCTCATTCTGTCCCAATAGTTATCTGTATATCTAAGGGCCCATATTAAAGATGCTGGAACACCTTCAGCATGACGTAAATCTTTACATTTGCGGCACAAAAAATAAATTCACTTCATGAAGAACAACAAACTTCTGATTATTGCAGGCATTGCAACGGTCATTATTATCATAGCTTTAGTAATTGGAAAAAAACAAGGCTGGATAGGTAAAAGCAATGCCACTGAAGTAAGCATTGAAAAAGTTGCTAAACGTACTATTGTTGAAACCGTTGCTGCCAGCGGAAAAGTTCAGCCCGAAGCAGAGGTGAAAATTTCGCCTGATGTTCCAGGTGAAATTATTGAACTGAAAGTGAAGGAGGGTGACAAGGTAAAAAAAGGACAATTGCTGGTGCGCATTGACCCGGATATTCAGCAATCGAATGTGGAGCGTTTAGATGCTGCGCTGAACACTGCAAAAGCGAATGTTGCAAATGCAAAATCACGACTGGCACAGGTTGAATCTCAGTTCACCAACGCCAAGTCGTTATATGAACGCAATAAAAAACTTTACGACCAGAAGGTAATTTCAGAACAGGAATTTGATGCCGCAACTTCCAGTTATGAAGTGGCAAAAAGTGAAGTAGAGGCCTCCACAGAAAGTGTAAGCGCAGCAGAA
Organism: Bacteroidota bacterium; assembly: GCA_005773695.1. The sequence goes on along the minus strand of SXHM01000220.1, from coordinate 12,300 downwards.
TTCAATGCCAAAAGTGCGAAAGCCGGCTTGCAGGAAGCTAAGAAGAATTTAACACGCACCACTATTTTTTCACCTGTGAACGGAACTATTTCAAAACTTTCGGTAGAGAAAGGAGAGCGCGTGGTGGGTACTTCGCAAATGGCAGGAACAGAAATTATGACAATCGCCAACCTGAACGAAATGGAAGTAAAAGTAGATGTGAATGAAAATGATATTGTGCGCGTAGGCATTGGTGACAGTGCAGACATAGAAGTAGATGCCTACATCGGAAAAAAATTTCGTGGCATAGTTACCAGCATTGCCAACTCAGCAAATGTAAGCGGTGCGTTGGTTGATCAGGTCACCAATTTTGAAGTGAAAATCCGCATACTGCAGGAATCATATAAAGACCTGCAAAACGATAAACAATCAAAAAAACTTTCTCCTTTTCGTCCCGGAATGTCTGCTACAGTTGAGATTCAAACCAAAACTGCTCAAAATATTTTAACTGTTCCTATTCAAGCAGTAACATCCCGCTCAGCGGGCGACACACTGGAAGCAGAGGAAGAGAAAAAATTCAAAAAAAATGAATTTGCCGATGGAGACGAAAGTATGCAACAAGAAAAAACAACTGTGGTTGAAAAAGAAGAGGAAGTGAAAGAATGTGTTTTTGTTCTTGAGAACGGAAAAGCAAAATTGGTGTATGTGAAAACCGGAATTCAGGATAACAACTACATTGAAATTAATGAAGGTCTTGAAGAGAACACCGAAGTTATTACTGCGCCTTACAGCCAGGTTTCAAAACTCCTGAAAAACGGAGCCGAAGTGGAAGTGGTGGAAGAAAAAGAACTTTACGGGAAGAAGAAAAAGTAATGGAATACAATCACAAGGAAATAGAAGAACGCTGGCAGAAATACTGGGCCGAAAAAAAAACATTTGCTCCAAAAAAAAATACAACCGCACCTAAATATTATGTGTTGGATATGTTTCCCTATCCTTCGGGAGCGGGTCTCCACGTAGGGCATCCGTTGGGATATATTGCTTCTGATATCTATTCGCGCTATAAACGTTCGCAGGGATTTAATGTGCTGCACCCGATGGGTTATGATTCATTCGGTTTACCTGCTGAACAATATGCTATTCAAACGGGACAACACCCCGCAGTTACTACAGAACAAAATATAAAACGTTACCGTGAGCAATTAGACAAACTTGGTTTTTCATTTGACTGGGACAGGCAGGTAAAAACTTCTGACCCGAGTTATTACAAATGGACCCAGTGGATTTTTCTGCAGCTTTTTAATTCGTGGTATAATCCGGAGACGAATAAAGCGGAAGCGATTGAAACGTTGATTCAGAAATTGGAAAAAGAAAGAAGCGATTGGAAAACTTTATCTGAAAAGGAAAAGAGCGATGTGCTGATGGGATATCGCATTGCTTATTTGGGCGAGGCATTTGTGAACTGGTGCCCTGCATTGGGAACTGTGTTGGCAAATGATGAAGTGAAAGATGGTGTTTCAGAACGAGGCGGTTATACTGTAGAGCGCAAATTGATGAAGCAATGGAGCATGCGTATTACTGATTATGCTGAAAGATTATTGACCGGTTTGGATTCTATTGACTGGAGTGAATCAATAAAAGAAGCACAACGAAATTGGATTGGAAAATCAGAAGGTTGCTCCATACGTTTCAATCTTGAGAAGGATGAGAAAACAACTATTGAAGTTTTCACCACACGTCCCGATACACTTTTCGGAATTACATTTTTAACGCTTGCTCCCGAACACGAATTGGTTTCAAAAATTACAACTGAAGAAAACAAACAACAAGTTGAAGCTTATTTAAACTACGCTAAAAACCGCAGTGAGCGCGAGCGTCAGGCGGATGTAAAAAAAATAACAGGACAGTTTACAGGTTCTTATGCTATTCATCCTTTTACTGGAAAACTAATACCAGTGTGGGTAGGTGATTATGTTTTGGCAGGTTACGGAACAGGAGCAGTGATGGCAGTTCCTGGTGGCGACCAGCGCGATTGGAGTTTTGCAAAACATTTTGTTTTGCCCATTATTCCGGTGATTGAAGGCAGCGATATTGACAAAGAAGCCAACGAAAGCAAAGAAGGGAAAATGATCAATTCAGATTTTCTGAACGGATTGCAAGTAAAAGAAGCAATCAAAAAAATAATTGCAGAAATTGAAAAGTGCGGACTCGGAAAAGGAAAAATCAATTACCGTTTGCGCGATGCAGCTTTTGGCCGCCAGCGCTATTGGGGCGAACCTATTCCTATTTATTACAAAGACGGAATTCCTTTTGCAGTTGATGAAAAAGATCTACCAGTTGTGTTGCCTGAAGTAGATAAATTTTTACCAACAGAAGATGGTGAGCCGCCACTGGCGCGCGCCAAAGACTGGAAATATAAAGGACAATACGATTACGAATCTACCACCATGCCGGGCTGGGCTGGCAGCTCATGGTATTACCTGCGTTACATGGACCCGCATAACGATAAAGAATTTGTTTCTAAGGTAGCCGCGGATTATTGGAAAGATGTTGACTTCTACTTAGGTGGCTCAGAGCACGCAACAGGACATTTATTGTATGTGCGCTTCTGGACAAAATTTTTGAAAGACCGTGGCTTTATTTCTATTGAAGAGCCTGCAAAGAAGCTGGTGAATCAGGGGATGATACAGGGACAATCAAAATTTGTTTATCGAGTAAAAGGCAAAAATCAATATGTTTCTGTTGGATTAAAAGATAAGTATGAAACTACTCAACTCCATATTGATGTGAATATTGTTGATGGGGATCAATTGATGCTTGAAAAATTCAAAACTTTAAAGAATAATGCAATTGAAGGAAATGCAACAGCAGATTTTATTCTCGAAAACGGAAAATATATTTGTGGATCTGAAGTCGAAAAAATGTCCAAGTCAAAATGGAATGTTGTAAACCCTGATGAGTTGGTAGATAAATACGGAGCCGATACTTTGCGCATGTATGAAATGTTCCTTGGTCCATTGGAACAAAGCAAACCCTGGAACACCAATGGAATTACAGGAGTTTCAGGCTTTCTGAAAAAATTCTGGAAGCTATATCAAAATGTTTCTGAAGAAAAAGCAAGCCAAGCAGAATTAAAAGTGCTTCACAAAACCATCAAAAAAATAACTGATGATATTGAGAAGCTTTCGTTCAATACCTGTGTGAGTACCTTTATGATATGTGTGAATGAACTTACTGATTTGAAATGCAACAAGCGTGAAATATTAGAACCGTTGGTTGTGTTAATTGCACCTTTAGCTCCGCACATTGCTGAAGAATTATGGAATAAATATGGTCATACTGAAAGTGTCACCTTTGCTAAATGGCCCGAATACAAAGAGGAACACACGGTTGAGAACTCGTTCAGCTATCCTGTTTCTTTCAATGGTAAAACACGTTTCTTTCATGAACTGGACAGCGCCCTTTCAAAAGAGGATGTGGAAAAACAAGTGATGGTGCTGGAGCAAACACAAAAATATTTAGAAGGCAAGCAGCCAAAAAAAATAATTGTGGTACATAAGAAGATTGTGAATATTGTAGTCTAGCATAATGCTGAACTTGTTTCAGCATCTCATAAATTGACCCGAAACAAGTTATGAGTGACGGGCAATTCTAAACAAAGAAAACAATCCCTGCCATTAACGCAGTGCCGAGAATAAAGCCGGAATACACCTGTGCAGGTGTGTGTGCAAATAATTTCAGTCGCGCAAAGCCAACAAAACCGGCAAGCAAAATCACCAGATAAATCGGCAAAGTAAAGTCTGCACCCAATCGGATGGAGAGTGCAAACAAGCTTCCGATAACACCGCCCACGGCAATCATGTGGATACTTATTTTCCATAAGATGGTGATGAATAAACAAATCACAATTGACAAAATTGTGCCAAGTAACAACACATACACTATTCCGGGTAGCGCCAGTTTGCGAAGCAAATAATACAAAACAAAATACAGAATGATGGAAACCAGAAAAGGAATTTTACGCTCTGATGCTTCGGGCATTTCAAGGCTCGAGATAATTCCGCGTTTTATGAGCCATAGAAAAATCATAGTAGGTAACACAACTGTAAATGCGATAAACAGAAAATAAATGAATGTCTTCATCTCATCTGCGATACTGAATGCAATGAACGTATTGCTATTAAACACTATCAGCAAGGTAAGCAGCGGCATCATCAGCGGTTGAAAAATAATGGACACTATTTTAGCGAATTTCTGTTCCATTTATTTTAATTCAAAAAAATCGGCATCCATAGCGGCAGGAAATTTCTCGCGATACTCCTGCAAAAATTTCCATGAAAGTATTATCGTTTCATGTCTGTTCTCATTCGGTTGAAGGGTGCTTAGTTTTTCTCCAAGCGGATTATAAGCGACAGTGTCTCCTGAATAATCAACGCCATATCCATCTGCAGCAATGCGGTTAACAGCAACACTATAACTTTGGTTTTCTATGGCACGGGCAGGAATTAAGGTATTCCATGCAAGACTTCTTCTTGCAGGCCAGTTAGCAACGTAAATTAAAACATCGTATTCAAGATTTATATTTCTGCTCCAAACCGGAAAACGCAAATCGTAACAAATCAACGGACAGATTTTCCAACCTTTTAAAATTGCGATCAGCTTTTTTTTACCTGCAGTAAAATGATTCTGTTCGTTTGCAATGCGAAAAAGATGGCGTTTGTCATACGTAAGAAAATTTCCGTCAGGCTGCATCCAGATTAAGCGGTTGTAGTTTTTACCGTTTTCGGTAATCATCAAACTTCCGGTAATAACACAGTCCTTTTCTTTCGCTTTTTCTTTCAGCCACGTAATAGATTTTCCGTTCAAGGTTTCAGCAACGGCAGTATTCATCGTAAACCCAGTGCTGAACATTTCAGGAATAACTATTAAATCTGATTTCTCTTTAACACTGTTCAATAACTCATCAAACATGGAAATATTCTTCTCCACACTTTCCCAGTGTAATGGCGTTTGAACGAGTGTTACTTTTAAATCTTCCATTTATATTTTACATAGTTTCTCAGCAGCTGCAGTCAATACTTCCTCACTTTTAGCAAAACAAAACCGAATGTATTTATTATCCACTTCCTTATGATAAAAAACCGAGATAGGAATAGAGGCCACTTTATTTTCTTTGGTAATACGCACTACGAAATCAGTGTCTTTCTCTTGTGAAATATTAATGTATTTCACCAATTGAAAATATGTTCCTGAGCTTGGCACAAAACTAAAACGTGAATTTTTGATAAGTGAATTAAAGTAGTCTCTTTTCTGCTGATAAAAATTCGGTAGGCTTAAATAGTTATTATCTTCTTTCAGAAAATCTGCGAGCGCCATTTGTATCGGTGTGTTGCAACTGAAAACTATGTATTGATGAGCCTTGCGATATTCAAACATCAAATTTTCAGGACCTACAACATAACCCATTTTCCAACCTGTGTTATGAAAGGTTTTTCCGAATGAAAAAACTGCCAGACTTCGTTCAGCAAGTTTTGGAAACCTGCATACACTCTGATGTTGATGCCCGTCAAAAATAATGTGCTCATATACTTCATCACTCAAAATAATGATGTCGGTGTTCTGTGTTATTTTTTCCAGTTCCTGCAAATCGGCTGCGCTTAGTACACTGCCCGTTGGGTTATGCGGAGTATTGATGATGATCATCTTCGTGCGCGGAGAAACTGATTTTCGCACCTCACTCCAGTCGATATGAAAATCTGGTTGCTTTAATTGAATGTAAATGGGAATGCCTCCATTTAATTCTATAGAAGGTGTATAACTATCGTAAGCCGGCTCAAATACAATCACTTCATCACCTTCACGAATCAAAGCTGCAATAGCAGTGTAAATGGCAAGTGTTGCTCCAGCTGTAATGGTTACTTCTGTGTCAGGATTATATTTTGTTGTGTATAGTTTTTCAATTTTATCTGCAATGGCTTCACGTAAACCAATAAACCCAGGCATAGGTGCATATTGGTTAAACCCCGTCTTCATGTAGTGATGCACTTTTTCAAACAAATCCTGCGAACTGCTATAATCCGGAAAGCCCTGCGAAAGATTGGTTGCACCAACTTCAGCGGCAAGTTTTGACATTACAGTAAAAATGGTGGTACCTGTTTTGGGTAATCGTGATTGTAGTTCTCCCGGAAATTGCATTGCTGGTTTTGTTTCGGGAATAAAAGTAGGAATTTGGATTGCATTTTCTCATTGCAGGAAAAAGTATTACCTATGCAAAAAAATTCAAAAAAACATGAAAATTACACTTAACTCAGTAGTGTCAGTAACCTACAAACTCAACTCAAAACCGGAAGGCGGAGAAGAGAAATTTATTGAAGAAGCAGGAAAAAACAATCCCCTCACATTTCTTTTTGGTGTAGGCGGTATGATTGCCGGATTTGAAGCAAACCTTAACGGACTTGCATTGGGCGATACCTTCAACTTCAGCATAAGACCCGAAGATGCATACGGAGAAAAGCATCCCGATAATTTAGTTGATCTGCCGATTGAAGCATTCAAAGATGAGAAAGGAGAAATTCAACGCGACATGTTGAAAATAGGCGCTATTATTCCGATGCAGGATAACGAAGGTCATCACATGCGTGGCGTTGTTGTAAAAGTTGGAATTAATGATGTATCCATGGATTTCAATCATCCATTGGCAGGACAACATCTGCGTTTTGAAGGCGAAGTAGTTGCTTTAAGAGCAGCTACAGAAGATGAGTTAGCTCACGGTCACGTTCACGGTCCGGGCGGGCATCATCACTAAGAGATTCCGTCACCCTGAACTTGTTTCAAGGCCTCAACAATAAGATGCTGAAACAAGTTCAGAATGACGGAATTAAAAACCTAAACTAATCCTAATAGCTGTTCGCGGTTTTTGGTTGTTTTCAAAAGCAGCCACAAAGTCAACTCTGCCTATTTTGAAGATGTGCTCCAATCCGGCAGTTACCTCCACATATTGGTGATTGTTGCGGAAGTCTAACAACAAATGAGAACCCGCAACGGGCTGCCACCCTAACTTTTTCCAAACGGGAATAGTGCCGAAAAGGAAACCATTGAAATGATGTTCGTAATGCGCCTCCAGGTATTCACCTGTGGTGCTCAAACGATAATAAGGCATAGCACGGAAAGCAGATAATCGCTGCGGAGCAAGAATAACTTCACTCGTCATAAAGTGCCGGTTATCCACAAAAGGGATATTGTTGGAGTTAAAGAATTTTCCAACGCTCACAGTATATTCCGAAGTTCCGAAAATTCCCAGCTTCATATCGTCTTCAAACGAAAGGCTGACAAAATCAAAATTGGTTTTACTGTTAAAAATTCCTGCAATTCCTTTCTCGTAGCCAATCCTTACAATAGGATATTTTGATGAAGAATTAATTTTCTCGTGCGGATATAAATAATACTTCTGTCCGAAACGGATGCGAATGCTGGCATTGAATGTAAACGCACGATAAGGAACAAACGCAGCTAAATCACTGGCAGGGTTCTGCGGATTGTTAGAAGTAAACTCGGTGTTCTTTCTGTCCACATACAGGGCGCTCAGGTTACCTGAATTCAGCAATGGATTTCGTACGGCATATTCAACACCGGTGTTCAGTGTTACACCGTTAAAAATTTCACTTCCCCAACCCACATTTGCATAGGTCTTTTCAAAAATTTTCAGATAATTTTTTTCTAAGAAAACAGTGTAAAGCGTATTAATAAAAGGCGCAATCGGATTTGCTTCATTGTATTGACTTACAAACTTTCCAACCTCAGCGCGGATATTCATGCGGTTGATGGCATTGAAGCGGTAATTAATTCCAAGCTTGCCATAAAATTTCTGACTGCTAAAACCGTAGCGGAAGGTATTATCTATACGCAACCGTTTTTTCAGCTCCTTATGTTCCCACTCCACGCTGTAAGTGGGGTTTATAACAATTCCTTCCACCGTATTAAACTGCAAAATCTCAAACAGCGTGGGGATATTCCAGTCAATATTTTTGAACGAATTGCGCATGGTGTAACCGAAAATAAAATTGGAAACACGGTACTTATTTTTCTTCGTGTCTATGGAATCCATATACACCTTACTTTCTTTCAACACCTCAACGCTGTCTTTCTCTTTATAATCCTCTATCTCAAGCGGGGTAAGGGGAACAAGGCGCACATCGTTCCAGTATTCTTCACTGCGTTTGTTGGAATTTTCTTCCACTTTTACCTTCTCGGCTTTAAAGAATTTTTTGCTGAATTCAGGACCTAAATCATATTTGGAATATACTCCGTTGAAATAACCGTTGCCTTTAAATCCAAGCAACTTCACATCAAATTTGAAATTGAAATTCTGCGTTCCTTTCATCCATACTTCCTGCGTAACGGGAATGTAAACCTGTTTTATTTTCAGTGTGTCTAAAAACTCAATGTTAGATTCACGTGTCAGGTAAAACTCAATGCTGTGTATGCGCCATGTGTTTTCCTGTATATAGATAAATCCATTGTAAGCAGGCGAACCTTTTACGCGCGGAATGATTTCAATCTTATTGACAAGCACCGTATCTTCATAAAATGCGCCCACTAATTTGTAGCGGTAATGCAGCATAGCCGAAGGTGCTATTGGCGAAATAAAATTACGCTCGGCAAAGCTTACCTCAATGTTGGGCTCATAAAAATTGAAATCAAAATCAATGGCGCTGTTCCAGGTAAAGGCCTGCGACTTGCCACTAACCTTTGAAGAAATAACTGTTTCTTTCCGTTTGTTCGGTGCTTCAAAATGCAGGCGCGAAACGGATTCACTCAGGTAAACTATTCCACTCCGGTTTTTATCCAGGCCATCAATTTCTATGTTGCGGCCGAGAATACTTTTAGGAACATTTTCTGCATAGTTCATTCCTTTGATGTAAACATCACAAGAGTATTTTTTAACCTGCTCTAAATAAAATTTACGCTTTTGCTGTGCCTTTCGTATTATTTCATTTGCAGGGTCTTCGCCATTACCGTTTACATTTGCTTCTACCAATACAATGGCTTGTGGCTCCAGGGTAACATCCAATGTAACATCATCTCCGCGTATTTCAATGTTGCGGGTTTCAGTGCGGTAACCGATGTAACGAAACACCACGTGATAAAAACCATCTTTCAATTCCAGAAAATATTCACCGTTCATGTTTGTCATAGTGCTGACGGTGGTGCCCTCTATGTTTACAGTAAGAAAAGCAAGGGGCTCATTTTTTTTATCAGAAACACGACCGCTTAGTTTGGCTGCAAAGGCTGTAGCAGAAAAAATAACGGCTGAAAAAAGGATTAAAAGTTTTCTGAAAAACATTTACGGGCGGTAAATTTAATTAATAAACATTCATTCGTTTTGCATTAAGAACACATCGGACTTTTTTCTACCTTTCGCAAAATTTAATTAAACCCACAAATGAAAAAACTTGTACTCCTTTCTCTTTCCATTTTATCGTTCTCCGCCTTTGCGCAAATAAGCATTGACCTCAGTGACATGGCAGTTGTTGGCGATGTAATCAGCCGCAAAGCAGATACGCTTACACCTATTACCGGTCCCGGTCCGGCAGGTGCCAACCAAACCTGGACAATGACTACGATCAGTTCAAACACTGCTTATATCCTGAACGAAAATACTTCGGTAGTTACCGTTGCCAGCACACCTTATGCTGCACAGTTTTCAAGTTCCAATGTTGCAATGACCAATGATAATGTAAGCTATGTTTACATGAATCAAAACAGCACAACCTTGACCACACAGGGTGGTGCAGGTGATTTATTAATGTTAGGCAATACCATTGTCGCTCCTTTAAACCCTGATTTAAAACTCCACAATTTTCCACGTACTTATAACAGCACATTCTCTGATAATTATGCAATAGATGTTACCATTAACGGAAGTGTTATTTCTCCCTTGGTTAGTCAGGTTCGTTACAAACGTGTAGCAACTGTTACTGATGTTACTGATGGCTGGGGTTCCATTACAACACCTAACGGCACGTACAATGATGTGTTGCGTGTAAAACGCACCGATCAAGGAAAAGACACCATCTGGATATTGCCTACTATCGGCTTTCCTCCTGCATGGTCGGTTTTCAGCACAAAAGATGATACCTCTTTCAGCTACCAGTGGTTAGGCAAAGAAATGAAACTTGCGGTAGCAGAATTAAGCTATGACAGTCTTGACCAACCAAAAACATTCAAATGGACATTATTACCCCCTACCGGAACTGTTGGTGTTGAAGAAAACACAATCAGCACCGAACTTTTCCCTGTGCCTGCCGCTGAAACTGTTTCACTCAGGCTTGGAAACGAATTGGAAACAGGTGAATATTTCTTCACCGTTTATGATGTAGCAGGAAAAATGCTGATGCAGGAAAAAGTTTATGCAACAGCAAACTCAACGTATAATTTCTCAGTTCAGAATTTACCGCAAGGTATCTATGCGTGGCAGTTTACGGACAGAAACAATCTGCATAAAGCAGCAGGAAAATTAAGTGTGGTGCGTTAGTGCAACACACTTAATTTTAACGTGGAGGAATTTACACGACAAAAATAAATTCCTGAACTCCATTGCGAAACATTCAATTGAAAAGCCTGCTTGCCGGGCTTTTCAATTTTTCTGCTTTCTGCTAAAATCTGTTTGCCGCTTAAATCATAAACTGATAAATCAACTTCAGTTTCATCAAGCAGGAAAAAGCTAAGTGTTACATTTTCACTTACCGGATTGGGATAAGCTTCTATTGTCCCCCCGAGTGTTGTCGAAGGGTCTTCAATGGAAGTTATACCTGAATTAATAGGCTCACCTGCTGTTGCATTGTAAGCATACTCCGATATTGTGAACGCCACATAATCGGTCGAGATTTTAATTTTTGCCCAACCATAATGGACATCTCCGTTGATGTTGAATTTCAAACCGAGATAACGATTAAAACCATCAGGCCAATCGGCATCTTCCATAATTAATTCATGGTCACCACCCATTACCCCTTCATCTACAAAGGCAGAAGTGCCATCAATAATTTCATTGGAAGAAAGTGCAGAAGGATATCCTGTAATTGCAGGAAATCCTGCATAATAACCAATAAGAGAGTCCTGATTAGAAAGCCCTGTTGCCTGAACAATATCAATTCCGCCATCTGTGGTTTTCTCTATCAGAAATTCAGGAGTTCCATCATTATTCAGGTCAAGTTCATAGGAAGAACCCACTAACGAATCAGGATTTACATCGGTATAAATAACCTGTGATTGTGTGATAAAAGCGATAAACAGGAATAAAACAGAGAGTAAGAGTTTTTGCATGTGATATATGTCAGTTTATAAATTGACTAGTGTCATTTATTTTGTAAATGAATAGAACAAATATTGCAATAAAAATAATAACCTATGAAAAACATAACCCTGCGCGAAATTATGTCGGCTGCAACCATTACAGTTGATATTACCAACAAAACCGAAGATGTAAAAAAACTTTTTGAGCATCATCATCTGCATCATATTCCGGTTGTAAAAAACGGAAAACTTGCAGGCATCATCAGTCTTACCGATTTTCTGCGTGTTACTTTAGGCGCTGAGATTGTTGAAAAAGGCGAAGCCTTTGACAACGAAGGAATCAACAAGGTAATTCTGGATTATGTAACAGTTGAAAAACTGATGACTCCAAATCCTGTTTCGCTCCATCCTGATTCAAAATTATCGGATGCCATAGCCTTGTTTAAAGTCAATATGTTTCATGCTATTCCCATTGTGGAGAATGAAAAAGTAACCGGAATTGTTTCCACGCTTGACCTTATTAAGTACATGGAAAAATTCCTTGAATAAAGAAGAATAAAATAAATCCGTATTTTCGGGCTTCTTTAAACCATAAATTAATTACGGACGTGAAAAAAATTTATTCTTCATTATTAGTTCTTTCCGCAGTAGTATTCCTTTTCTCTTCGTGCAATAAAAACGATTCAAGTTTAGGTATCTATAAATGTGATATTTATAGTGGTAACGACACTGTTAATCCTCTTGTTTGGAGTGCTTCAAAAGAAACGATTGCTATTCACGCAGGTACACCTGTAAATATTATAGGCAGAGATAGTGTATCCACATTAATAATAAATATAAACGGATTAACCGATCCCGGAGTTTATCTGGTTCAGGACAGCACTGCCAGTTATGTAAGTTATACAGATGGTCCCGGAACTTTTGATGTTTACAAAAGTCTTTACGGGAGCAGCGGAACTATAACTGTTACTGAAATTAATGATACAAGAGTTAAAGGCACATTCGATACCATTGTTCTTTCCAATT